>JAKJHH010000084.1:9358-15372 GCA_022703965.1 Verrucomicrobiota bacterium | reverse complement strand
CGCACCCAGACGGCCGTCCAAAACTCAGCTGGCAAACTTGAAATTACCGTGGTGAACATTCAGAAGTTCAAGGAAGATCACGCGAAAATTGCGGAGGCTACGGGGTACGACACGCACTTGCAGCGCATCTATTTCATTGACGAGGCACACCGCGGCTATTCTTTTGACGGTAGCTTCCTTTGCAATCTATTGAATAGTGACCGCAATGCAGTAAAAATTGCCCTCACGGGAACGCCGCTGATTGGCGAGGAGAAGAACTCCTGCAAGGTGTTCGGGACATACATCGACACATACTATTACAACCAGTCCATCCGAGACGGCTACACACTAAAGTTGATGCGCGAGGATATCGAAAGCAATTATCGCGTTCAGATACAGAAAATTCTTGAAGAAATCGAAGTCAAGCGCTCAGACATTCCCCATAATAAGATCATCGAGAGCGAGAAATACTGTTCCGCATTGTTGGATTACATCACGGCGGATTTGAAGAAGTGTCGCCTTCGTTTCGGCAACATGGGAACACCAGATAATTCCATTGCCGGAATGATTGTCTGCGAGACAAACCCGCAAGCGCGTGTCATGTTTGACCTAATGAAGCGGAATAAGGTGTCTTACGGTCTCAACTCCGTGCTGATTCTCCATGACGAAGATGACAAGGCATTTCGCAAACAGGAAATCGACTGTTTCAAAAAGGAACGCTCCATCGACCTGCTTATCGTAAAGGATATGTTGCTGACAGGCTTTGACGCTCCCGTGGAACAGGTGATGTATCTTGACAGAAAACTGATGGATCACACACTGCTTCAGGCCATAGCAAGAGTAAATCGGACAGCACCTAATAAGTTCAAAGGTTTTATAGTAGACTATTACGGACTGGTGGACTACATGAAAGAGGCGTTGGAACTCTTTTCGTCCGAAGATGTCGACGGAGCTTTGGTGCCTATAGAAGATGAACTGTCGATACTCGACGGCTTGCACAGAAAGGCAAAGGCTTACTTCAAAGACCTTGATTTGAGAAACAAGGAGGCTTGTATTGCCGTTCTGCGTGACGAAAAGAACAGGGCGGATTTCATGGCGGACTTTAGAAAATTCATGAGATCAATGGATATAGTCATGCCGCGCGCAGAGGCCGGTCCGTACATACTCGATTTGAAACTCATGGGGAATATCAGCGTAGCCGCCAGAAACAGATACCGAGATGAAATGTTGCTGGACAGTTATGCCTGCGGTGAAAAGGTAAAAGCCTTGATAGATGAGCATATCTACTCGCTGGGAATTGACCCGAAGATTCCGGCGATAGCCTTGATCTCTGAGAAGTTTATACCTTATGTGGAATCTTTGAAGTCGCCTCAGTCGCAGGCAAGCGAAATGGAGCACGCAATAAAGCACCACATAACGGTGAACCTTGAAAACGATCCGGAATATTACAAGAAGCTAAGCGAACGTCTTGCTTCGATCTTGCAGGAACATCATGATAACTGGGAGCTGCTGCTAAGTACACTGAAAGACTTCAGGTTAACTATTGAGTCGGAGCGTCAGACTGAAGCCGATAAGCTGGATTTAAGCAAACAGGAATATGCCCTATACAATATTTTGAAAGCAGAGCAGAATATAGATGTTCCAGACGAAAAACAGAAGTCTGAAATGGTGGAGACTGTTTCAGCAATCTTTGATATGATGCGCGAAAAGACAGCTATTGTCGATTTCTTCAGCAAGGATGATGAGGTCAAAGGCTTGAGGCGCGATATTAAGAGGACTCTTCCGGCATCCATGAATGATGTAGTTCGCAAAAAGGTAATGGATCGTTTTCTTGAGCTTGCACGAGTTAATTTCGGAAGCGGGAAGACTTCCGCATAATCGATATGAAACAGGAAATCCTTCAAACTGCATATTTTGACTGCATGGTCATAAGGCGCAATCGGAAACGTACGGCGTCCATACAGGTATCCCCGGAAAATGAGGTGTCGATTATCGTGCCGAATGAACTGTCTACTGAAAAAATCAGATCAGTAGTCAAGCGTAAGACTGCATGGATACTTTCCAAAATCAAATTCAATAATGATGTCAGATATCCTCATAAGAACAAGGAGTTCATCAGTGGAGAAGCCTTTCAGTATCTGGGCAGAAACTACAGATTGAAAGTGCTTGAAGGTTTAGAGGAAAAAGTCGAACTGAAAAATGGACGTTTGAATGTCTATATTTCTAGCGCAAGCAATCAGATCAGTGATGAAAAAATCAGGACGCTTGTACGCTCATGGTATGGTGCAAACGGCGGAAGAAAGTTAAAAGAACGCGTCAAACGCTATGCAGAACGCCTGAATGTATCATGCGGCGATGTAAAACTCAAAAGTTTCAGACGCCAATGGGGAAGCTGTTCCGTCAAAGGAGAGCTGACATTCAACTGGCGTATTATTCTTGCTCCAGTATCAATCGTTGACTATGTAGTTGTCCACGAGCTCTGCCATCTTATTTACAATGACCACTCAGCGGAATTCTGGAAGCATCTGCAAAGAATCCTCCCCGACTACAAAACCCGCAAAGAATGGCTCCGCATCAACGGCGCAATGCTTATGGTGCTTTAGTTTGCGGGGTGGCATGGTTTTCCACATTCTTTTTTATCTTTTTCCAGTCAAGCTGGGAGCGTTTTAAGATAAAATATGTATTGGGTTCTGTTTTAGGCTGCATATGTTCAAGATAGAAGCTTAATAGTTTATTCGCGTCATCTTTGATTCTAAGTACTTTGCCGTTAGGATATTCGATTTCTTCGCCACTCAGAAGTTTCTCTTCCACTGCGTCTTCAAAAATCTTGTTGTCCAGGCAGAATACAGTAAGTTGATCTCCTTTTAGTTCATACGGGAGGATAAGATTGACTGGAAAGTTTTTATCGGAACTTCCCTTAATGTTAATCATGAGCCATTTTCTTGAGGCTGCTTCACCGCAATAAGCTTTATAAGATTCAAGTTTCATATTGTCAGAATAAAGACTTATCCAGAATTTTCCCTCTTTGGCAGGTAGAACTATAGCATAAGAGAACTTGTCAGGCTTTTTACTTTCTTCTTTTCCATCCTTTATGCACTTCTCCATTTCCCAAACGCCGAATAATTCAGGAGTTGGGGTTGCGCCTTCTTCTTTTACAAAAGGATTTTCAAATTCTACAACAGTGCATCCGGAACTCAGGAAAAGTGAAAAAAGTGTTGCGATGAGGAATATTATCTTAAGCATGCCATGTACCCCTTATTTAAAGCTTACTTTAAGCGCGGGCAGTGAAAGCGTCAAACGATGGAAGATGATTTTGGGATAATTGACTTGCTATTTCAGTATAAAAAAAAGAGCCGGAATACGTCTTTTTTTTTGGGGGGGGATGGTAAGAAGACGTATCCCGGCAACAATCAAGAGGGAGGGGAGACTCTCTTTCATGTTTCTGCTTATCAATATAGCAGTATACATGCCAAAGTTCCAGACTCTCTTTAAATTTATAAAAATAACAAGAAAAAAGCTTGTTTTGAGCGAGATGAGTTTTTTTCTCGCCTTAGGAACTTCTTTCTCATTAGTTCTTTTTGTCTATCATTATGATAATTATGTTTCATTTGTATTATCAATTTGATTTATTTATCATTTTGATAATCAAATTTTTCAATGAGCTCTCCCTTGATTGAAAGATCAGGAAGAATAAGACTTGCCTTGCAGTCCAAAAACTCCCCTGCTGCAAAAGACTTGTCTTTAGTGTTTAACTTTACTTTAATATAATTGTCTGTGTATCCACTTGCAATAGCAGTTTTGATTGATTCGGGAAGAACTATCAGTTTTTTTTCTATTTGAGTGGAAATAAAATTCAAAGCCATTTCCTTTTTGAGCTCAGTAAGAATTTTATGACGTTCTTTGGCGACTGATGCCGGGATCTTATCGGTAAATTTTGCGGCAGGAGTGCCTTCTCTCGGCGAAAAAGTAAAAACGTGCATGTTCGCAAAGCCGATTTCTTTAAGGACGCGAAGAGCGTCATTGAAGTCTTTGTCTGTTTCGCCGGGAAAAGCTGTGATAAAATCGGTGCCGAGGTGTATGCCGTCGATATTTGTTTTTGCCTCGGCCGCAAATTTCAGGAATTCAGAAGCCCTGTAGCGGCGGTTCATTCTTTGCAGAACAGGATCTGAGGCATGTTGAATAGGAATATGTAGAAAACGGCATAGGCGCCTGTCGTCCTGCATCAGCGAGAGAATTCCGTGATTTTCCTGGTGGGGCTCCATTGAGCTGAGTCTGATTCTGTAATTTCCTGGAATTTCCAGCAGTTTGCTGATAAGCTTAGTCAGACTGAGACCTTCACATGAATAAGTGCTGATGTTGACGCCGGTCAGCACGATTTCTCTTGCTCCTGAATCGATCATATTCCGGAAATCGATCATTATTTCGTTGAAGTCGCGTGAACGCTCGCGTCCTCTTGCGTAAGGAACGATGCAGTATGAGCAGAAAGAATTGCAGCCTTCCTGAATTTTCAGCGACATTCTTGTTTTGAATGGAAAAACAGCTTTTGCTCCCTCTTTGAATATGCTTGGTTGGCTTGGGGGTTCCGCGGGGACTGCATATTGATTTTTGTCCAATCGTGAGTTTGCAAAGTCATTGATGAGTTTGCCAATTTCTCTTTTCTGTACATTGGAAAGGACTATGTCGGCCGCTTTATCCTCTTCCCAGTTGCTGCGCTGGATGTCCGCGCCGCAGCCTGTTACGATTATAAAAGCGGAGGGAAAGCGTCTGCGCATCTGGTGTAGAAGCTGGCGACTTTTCTGACAGGCTGTTGAGGTGACTGCACAGGTGTTTAATATAAGGATGTCTGCCGCATCGGTTGTGTCGAAATCCACAATTTCGCATGGAGTTCCAGACAGGCGATCGTATATCAGAGCTGTATCGGTTTGATTCAGGCGGCAGCCTGAAGTGATGGCTGCTATCTTAAGTTTTTTAGAAAAGTTGCTGTTCATCTTCAAATCCGTCCGTGCTGCTGTTTTTTACACAGCAGAAAAATCCGGTGTTGTATATGACGGAGACTTTTCCCCGTTCCTTGTAAAATTTTTCGGCGCGCCGGAAAACTCTGCGTAAGGCTCCGGGGCCTATTGGCTTACCGCTGCTGTTGCCGGTTCCGGTCAGCTTGAAGTTGCGGAAAAGTTGATGCAGATTCGAGAATTCTATTTCGATTTTTTCAAACTTATATGTATTTTCAGGGAATGAGCAGGAAACCGCCTCAAGAATGATTTCCTCAGGAAGCAGGGCAGGGGCGGGATAGGTTACGTTTTCCTCAGCAAAGATATTGCGGAGGTCTTCAAAGGTTCCGTCCGCCAGAGTTGAAAAAGCCATAAGTCCGGATTCCGCCAAGGCATCATTGAGGCGGAGAAGCATATGTCTGAACTCTCTTGACCACTGGAAGGCGAGAGCTGAGGCGATGCAGTCCCAATGTCCGAAGCCGCCACTGCTTTCCATATCGCAAAGTTCAAAGGAGGCGTGCAGACGGCGATTCTCAAGTTTTTCGCGGCAGACGGATAGCATTTCAGGTGATATATCCGTAAACGTGAAACAGGCTTCCGGAGAAAGTTGTGCAAGTTGTTCTGAGAATATGCCGGTGCCGCAGCCGAGCTCAAGAATTCTGTCACCTGGCATAGGGACGTGTCCTGTTTCGTGCATGAAGTCTGCAAGTACAGAGGCGGCTTTCCGCTGGAAGAGAGCAGCTTCATCATAGGAGTCGGATACTCCTGAAAAATTGCTTATCATTTTGTCTTTATCGTACATTGTCAGAAGCCGGCCTTCCTGAGAAATTCGTCGATAAGTTTCTGGGATTCTGAGACACGTGTAAGAGGCAGCATGTGGCCTGCGCCTTCAAATACTTTGATCGTAGATGTTGTTATGAGAGCCTTAGTGTGTTCCGATAAGTGAAGCGGGACAATCAGATCATCTGTTCCAGCCAGAATTAGAACAGGTATCTTTATTGAAGAGAGCTGATTGATCAGATTTGAGTCTTTCAGGTATTGAAGTCC
>JAKJHH010000084.1:0-9348 GCA_022703965.1 Verrucomicrobiota bacterium | reverse complement strand
GAGCTATTTTCTCCGGATTCATTGCCGATCTGTAAAAGCTTTTCAGGAGCCGAGCCGGAGATATTGAGAGCTGTTTTATCATTGCGTCAACAGTCCCGGCAGTCTGTCCGGCACAAAAAGAACAGAACGGCGAGAAAAGTATCAAAGCCTGCGTACTGCCTTCCGCTGCGGCTTTAAGCGCGTTGATACAGCCCATTGAATGAGCGTAGATGATCTCCGCTTTCGGCAGGTTTTCAGATATAGGCGCAAGTTTGTTCTCGGCTGGTGAAAAAAAGCCGTAGTCTACACATGAATCTGTAGTATATGTCTGATAGTATTCCGGACGGATAGCCCAGCCGGGATAGAATATGGAACTGCTCATTTATGAAAAATCCGGATTTCAGGAACGAATCTGACCGTTACCGTACACTTTATATTTATATGATGTGAGTTCGACGAGTCCCATCGGGCCTCTTGCGTGCAGCTTATCTGTGCTTATTCCGATTTCCGCCCCCATTCCGAATTCACCGCCGTCAGTGAATCTTGTCGATGCATTGACATAGACAGCGGCCGAATCAACGTTGTTCATGAAGTATTCGGCATTGCTCTGGTCGGCTGTGAGTATGGAGTCGCTGTGTCCGGAACCGTATTTATTGATGTGATTGACAGCTTCTTCGACATCGTCCACAATTTTGATCGACAGAATCAGGCTGAGATATTCTTCGTACCAGTCTTCTTCTGAAGCAAGGCTGGCCTCTTTGACAAGTTTCTTGAACTTGCTGTCGCCGCGCATCTCAACGGATTCCTTTTTGAGCATTTTCGCGAGTTCAGGCGCGAATTTTGCCGCAATCTTCTTGTTTATAAGAAGGGTTTCGAGCGCATTGCATACGCCGGGGCGCTGGCATTTTGCATTTTTGATGATAGCGAGTGCATTTTTCTTGTCCGCCGACTCATCCACATAAATGTGACAGACTCCCTTGTAATGCTTGATTACGGGGATGTTTGATTGCTCGACAACGGCACGGATGAGACTTTCGCCGCCTCGGGGCATAATGAGGTCGATGAACTGATTCATTTTCAGCATGACGTTGACTGCTTCGCGTTCAGTCCAGGGGATTAGCTGGATTGCTCCGTCGGGCAGTCCGCTTGACACCGCCGCACGGTTGATGCAATGCACCAGAGCCGTGTTTGAGTGAAACGCTTCGGAGCCGCCGCGCAGAATAACGGCATTTCCGGCTTTCAGGCAGAGTGAGGCGGCATCCACAGTGACGTTGGGACGTGCTTCATAAATGATGCCGATGACTCCGATCGGAACTGAAACTTTTTCTATTTTGAGTCCGTTGGGACGTATTACCACGGAAAGAATTTTGCCGACGGGATCTTCAAGTGCGCAAAGTTCTCTGACTGCCGCCGCTATTTTTTTCAGACGTGTTTCATCGAGTTTTAAACGATCAACCATCGCGGGCGCAAGCCCTTTTGCGACGGCTGCTTTGATGTCTTTTGCATTGGCCTTGAGTATTGCCGGGGCTTCTTTTTCGAGAGCTTCAGCCATGGCGGTCAGGCAACGGTTCTTGTCATGGCTGCTCATTACCGCAAGACGGCGGGATACCATTCTGGCCTTTTCGCCCATCTGCAGGAGCACTGTCTTTATTTCTTCAATATCAGGTGTTTTTGCTTTTGCGCACATAAATGAAACTCCATGTTCAAGATACAAAAAACGAGAGCTTAAGATACACCGCAAATGCGCTATATCCAAGCTCTTGGAATATGAAAATAAAGCTAATTAATCGGGGATTCTTCCGTGATATCGCTCATCTTGTTTGTATAGTAGCTGTATCTACTGGCATCCATGTAGCGTATGGATGAGGTATGTCCGTCGTAAAAAAGAATCGGAACTCCGGATGTATGCTTGTTTTCGGAAGGAACGAAATCATTTACAACCTGAGTGAAATTGTCTTGATCACAGTCCTTGGGATCAAACCTTGAACTCATGCTTTCTTCGACAAAAATCAGACTAGCTGAACTTGTTCCGCCCTTTTCCAGTTTCGCTGCGGTCCATGAACCGAAATTATTCTCGGTTTCTTCACATATCTGTCTTGTGTTAAAAGAGTAGGAGAAATCTCTGGTCTTCTCCTCCGGGCATTTAAAGACTTTCTTGTCGCTTGTCGGATTTGTTGTAATTTCATTCATCCAGCCGTTTCCTTCTCCCCATTCCCATTTTGATGAAACATATGGGAACGTGCCGCTGTAATCGACCTGATAGGCGTTGAGCATGATGCCTATCTGCTTGAGATTGCTGAGACAGCTTGAGTCCTTTGCTTTGTTTCTTGCATTCTGAAGAGAGGGCAGCAACATTGCCGCAAGGATGGCTATGATCGCGATTACGACCAATAGCTCGATGAGCGTAAACGCTCTCAGTTTTCTATTCTGCATAAATCTCCTGAAATTCTGATAAAAAGTTATTGTTTAAATCACATTGTGATAAGAGACATTCTATTATACCATAGAAGTCTTATTGAGTCTATATACAGTCAGTAGAGTCTTTTATTTTCCAATGCAGAAGCGGCTGAAAATCTGGTCGAGTACGTCAGGATCGGCAGTTTCGCCTGTGATTCTGCCGATTGCGTTAATCGCGGCTCTGACGGGGACTGCCGCAATTTCCCAGTCTTCTTGGGATATATGTTGAATTGCTTCCGGCAGGCATTCCAAAGCTTCTTCAAGTAGAGCTGCGTGACGTGAACTCACAGCCAGCTCGCTTTCATGTTTTTCTGTGTTGTGCCAGACGGCTTTCTCAAATTCATCGAAAAGACAGTCGAGTCCTTCTCCTGTTTTTGCTGAGATTTTTACCGTGCGCATTTCTGTGTCCGGCAGATTCGTTTTGCTTATGTCAGCTTTGTTCCAGACTGCGATTGCATTGGCTTCGAGAGGACAGTGTGTCTTCATTTCTTCTATTTCTTCGCTCAGATTTTCTACCGAGGCATCAAGAAGCCAGAAGATGATTTCCGCACTCTGAATGCTGTCCTTGCTTCGTTCTATGCCCATGGATTCAATGATGTTATCGGCTTCGCGTATTCCGGCTGTGTCGGTGAGCCTGACCGGAATGTTTCTTATTGAGGCGCCTTCCTCAATTGTGTCTCGTGTTGTACCGGGAAGGGCGGTGACGATGGCTCTTTCTGTTCCAAGTATGAGATTGAGAAGGCTTGATTTTCCTGCGTTTGGACGTCCTGCAATGACGACTCGGACGCCTTCTCTGATGACTTGACCTTCCAGTTTTGTCGCCAGAAGTTTTTCCAAGTCTCTTTGAGTGTCTGATAGGATTGATGAAAGTTCTTCAGGGCTTTTCCAGTCCAGATCCTCTTCAGGAAAATCCATTCGTGACTCAATTTCAGAGAGTGCAAGGCTTAGTGCCTCCCTGCTTTTGGATAGCTTGTTTTTGAGGAGTCCCGAAATCTGTTTTTCGGAAAGTTTCAAAGCCGAATTGTTGCGTGCGTTAATCATGTCGGCTACGGCTTCGGCCTGTGTCAGATCCATTTTGCCGTTGAGAAAAGCTCTATAAGTGAATTCACCGGGTTCTGCTTGACGGGCTCCGGCTTCAATTGCAAGATTCAAAGCTCTTCGTGCGCATATGTTTCCGCCGTGACTATGGATTTCGACAATATCTTCGCCTGTATAGCTGGCCGGGCCGGGCATGTAGACTGCAAGTGCAGGTTCTCCTCCGTTTATTTTCCCCAGAATCATCGTTCTTGCTTTTTCCGGAGAAAGTCTTTGTCTGCTCTGCCATATATTAGAGGAGATATTCAAAGCTTTTGAGCCTGAAATCCTCAAAATTGAGATGGCTCCTCCGCTTCCGCTACTGACCGCTGCAATAGTATCTGTTGTATCCATTATGTCTTTTCGTATGTTTAAATATTCATAAGTACTTGAAAAATATGCCATCAAATTATATTTTTTAAAGTTGTTTTTCGGGGGAAAAGCAGCTTGATGAAAATAAAGAAAGGCACTGTATGCAGAAGAAAGAGCAAAAGGACGTTCCGGCAGCAACAAGGTCAGCTTATCAGAAAGCAATGGAAGTTGTCAGGAAGAACAATATCGAGTACGGCATAGAGCTGCTGAAGGGCATTGTCCAGAGAGAACCATGCTTTGGTGATGCCCGTCAGTCACTTCGTCAGGTTGAAAAGCAGAAAGCCGCCTCAATGGGAGCCATTGCAAAGTTTTTTGCAAATCTCAAAGTCAATGGAGTTCTTTTTAAGGGAAAATCGGCAATCAAGAAGAAACCTCTTGAGGCCATGGCAATTGCGGAAGACGTCATTGCTCTTACCCCCTCATCGACAGCCGGTTATTCACTTCTTGCCGAAGCAGCAGAAGCCGCAAATGCTCTCTTTATTGCCATTGAAGCTCTTGAAACCATACGTGAACTTCAGCCTAAGAATGAAGCCAATCTCCGTGAGCTTGCCAGAATTTACGAGGCTGACGGACAGGGTACTAAAGTCCTTCAGACAATGCAGCTCCTTTCTCAGCTCCGTCCCGGAGATCTTGAAATTGAACAGAAAGTTCGCGCTGCCGCCGCTCTTGCTACAATGCAGCAGAATCAGTGGGAAAAAGAAGGTACCGCCCGCGAAAAAGTCAAAGACTCAGACGAAGTTCTTGCTCTCGAAAAAGGCGATCGTATTGTCCGCAATACCGATGACATCAATGATATGATTGAGCGCCTTGAGAAGCTTGTTGCCGAAGGTGACATCTCTATTGACAACAGAAGAAAACTTGCCGAACTTTATCAGCGCGGCGGTCGTCATGATGACGCGATTGCCACCTATAACTGGGTTGCCGAAAAGATCGGTTCTCTTGACCCGACTATCGACCGCGCTATCGAAAAGTCCCATATCGCTAAAATTCAGCTCAAAATTGATGAGTACAAGGCTACCGGAGCTACCGAAGCCGAACTCGCTAAACTTCAGAAGGAAATCGACGACTATCGTCTCGAGAGAGCCGAAGACCGTGTCGCCAGATATTCCAACGATACACAGCTTCGGTACGACTTGGCTATTGTCTATTGGGATCTTGAGATGATCGACAAGGCTCTTGAGCAGTTCCAGCTTGCCCAGAAGAATCCGAACAGAAGACTTTCGAGTATCGTCTATCTCGGTTGCTGCTTCCATGCGAAAAAGCAGTTTGACATGGCTGTCGAGCAGTTTGAAAAAGCCATTGCCGATATGCCTGTAATGGACAAAGACAAGATGAATGCTCTCTATTGTCTCGGTGTAACTGCCGAAGATATGGGCGATGCGGAAAAGGCGCTCAATTGCTTCAAACAAATCTATTCATCCAATATGGGATATAGAGACGTTAAAGCCCGTATTGAGAAGTCATACAGCAAAAAATAAATCCAATTTCGACAGTGCTATGCAGGCGGGATCAAAAGTCCCGCCTTTTTTACGCCCGCTATCAATAATTCTCACAATCTATCATCAAGGGACACTGTCTTGTCTCCGCTAGAAAAGTGATTGTACGATACAAGCTTAGTTGAAGTAACTTAACAGATCAACTAAGGAGAAGAGCGGCTGCCCGCAGCAAGATTACATACAGCGTCAAATCAAAAACAAAATCAGGCAAGTGGCTTGAAATATTTTGCGAACAGAATAACAGTATTATTAATAGCTAAGCTTTCTTTCCAAAAGTTCGTTTTCTGCTTAATCAAGATAATTTTGATAAACTCTTCGCCCCCACGAAATAAGGATGGCATACAATGATAGACTTACCTGCATATATTGAAAATTTAAAGTCAAAGTCTCATGAGGAGATTGATAATGCAATAGAGAAGTTAACACCTGAAGACGTAACAATTGATACTGATCCAAGAGGTTTCAACATGGATCACTACAAGTTACTGTTCAAGTGTGCCATGAAATCTGACATGACTAAATGGAATAAATTTCGTCAAGAAAACATGGATACTAGACCTCTTTTGGTAGGGGCTAATCTGGTAGGAGTCAATCTTTTTGGCGCCAATCTTTTTGGCGCCAATCTGGCAGGAGCCAATCTGGCAGGAGCCCATCTGGAAGGAGCCCATCTGGAAGGAGCCAATCTGCGAAGAGCCAATCTGGCAGGAGCCAATCTGGAAGGAGCCAATCTGCGAAGAGCCAATCTGGCAGGAGCCCATCTGGAAGGAGCCAATCTGACAAATGTCAATCTTTTTGGAGCCAATCTGGCAGGAGTTGATCTGGCACAATCCATTAATCTATCAAGAGCCAATCTGGAAGGAGCCAATCTGGAAGGAGCCAATCTGGGGAGAAGATTTATATTAAATCAGACAGCAAAAGATACCAATAATCGAAAGCTTGAAGATTTAATTGAGAAATTAAATCAAGATATTGCACGCCAAAGAAATATCTATGAGCAGAAATTAACAGATTTAAAAATTGAACAAGATAAAAACATTGCACTGGCGATTAGTAATAAAAGCCAAGAACTTGAGGAAAAATGGAAATCACAGCAGGAACAAATTGACGAAGCAAAGAAAGACGCACTTGACCCCATTATTGGTGAACTCAAGCAAAAACAAACGAGGATGTTTTGGACATCTGTGGGGTGTTTTATTATTGGTGCCGTGATGATCGCGGCTGCAATATCTGTCATATTTATAGACCCCTTCTCACTGCAAATAAGCAACATAAATCAGTCTGGCAACAAGACATTATTGCCTGTCCAAGGAATGAGTCAGATGATCATTGGGGCTGCCCATTTATTTGCCGTTGTTTTGCTTCTGCTTACACTGGCAAAATATTTTTATGGCTTGGGAAAATCATTCATGCATGAATCTATCGTCTGTTCTGAACGTCAACATACCTTAGACTTTAGTTTGTATTTCCTTAGAGCATTTCCTGCACCTGATAACTACCGCGACCGTAAGGATCTTTTTTCAGACTGGAACAAGGAACGAAACTCCGGCTTTCATGAGCTGAAACCTGAAAATATCGATCCAAAGATTATTGAGACGGTTGCATCTGTTGCATCTGAAATGAAAAAGTAGAAGCAAGAATCTTAAAGATCAATTAAATAATTTAAAAGCGATGTTAATTTGGGAAGTTTCATCAAAAAAAGTTCAACGTCAAGCCATTGTAACGAATGTCAAGAACATCGAGAGAAATGGAAATGGAGAGTTTTTAGTTAACTTTGCCTATAGTTCGCCTAACCCCGCCTGGATTCGAACCAGGACTGAGTGGACCAAAACCACTTGTGCTACCGTTACACAACGGGGTAGAATGAAACAGGCTATAAAGATAGCCGGAGATGTCTTTCTTGCAACAGGAATATGCAAGAAAGAAGAAAGAATAATTAGTTCGCTGCTGCCGGTGAGGATGACTTCATCACTTTTTTGTGAACCGCGATGTATGTGGCGATCACAAGAGCAAGACCAATGAAAAGCCATATGTAATTAGCTTTGATCATCGCCATTCCTTTATGAACAAGATCGGCATAAGTCATGTCTTTTGAAAGATAACCAAGGTAGAAACCTACAAGAGCCAGAATCGCAGTCCAGATGCCGGCGCCGAGGGCGGTGAAGAAAGAAAATCTCCAGAAATTCATCTTGGAAAGTCCGGCGGGAATTGAAATCAGCTGGCGGATCGCTGGAATCAGACGGCAGACAAATGTGGTGATTTCGCCGTACTGTCTAAAAATCTCCTCGGCACGGTCGAGCACTGGCGGAGGAAGGAAAAAGTATTTTCCGTATTTGTGGAGAACCGGACGTCCGAGGTAAAGTCCGAGACAATAGTTTACGTATGATCCGATCATGCAGCCGATAAGACCGACTATGATTGCGATTGTAAGATCCAGTATAGGATTGCCGAAAGTAAGTTCTCCTCGGACAGCCATGAAACCGGCTGGAATCATGACAACTTCACTGGGGAAGGGGATAAATGAGCTCTCCACCGCCATAAAGAAACAGATGAACAAGAAGCCCCATATATGGGCGTGGGCAGCGACAAGCTGAAGATGGTTTATCAAAAATTCATTCATTGGTAATCTTCCTCGATTTAGATTGTGTGAAATGAATAAAACAATCATAATAAGATACATCCTTGTGAAATAGTTTTCCAGCCATTGATTCGGCATCTGGAAAGATTAGTGTCCATGATGTATTTTATAGGCTTAACGAAATTCAAATTTCTCAAGGAAGGCAAGGGCATAGAATGGTTGACCCTATCGCATTTACAGTAGGCACATGGAAAGTTCACTGGTACGGCATTATGGCCGCCTGCGGATTTCTTGCTGCCGTAGCGATGATGCAGAAGCTCAGGCATTACGCAGGACTCAGTCGAGATAATATTTTTGACATATCGCTTATAACGATGATCGCCGGAATTCTCGGAGCCAGAATTCTTTATGTCATACAGTTTCACGATTACTACAACAGTTTCTGGGATATTTTCAGGATAGATCAGGGCGGACTCGTTTTTTACGGCGGCTTTATTCTTGCTGTGATTTCCTTAATGGTTTATTGTCGGATCAAGAAATTCTCTATCATTGCTGTGATGGATATGTACGCGCCTGCGCTGGCGATAGGTCATGCGTTCGGGCGAATCGGATGTTTCCTCAACGGATGCTGTTACGGAAAGGCTTGTGATTTGCCGTGGGCTGTTGTTTATAATCAGGGAACGGAGCCGGGCAGACGTTTTCCGGGACAGGGCATACATCCTGTTCAAATGTATGAAGTGATCCTCAATCTAATTCTTTGCGTAATACTTTTGTTCTGCCTGAAAAAGTTGAAAAAGGGGCAGACGGCGGCAGTGTATTTCACCGCATACGGACTTCTCCGTTTTGTGGATGAGTTTTTCAGAGGCGACCATCGCAGTCTCTTTGCGGGAGTTCTTACTCAGGCTCAGGTAATCGGACTTGTAATGATTCCGCTTGGGATCGCAGTTTTTATTTACTTCGGGAGACGTGCAGATGTCGGAAAAGTGTAAGCTTACAGTAGGTGAGCCGGATAACGGCTTGAGGCTCGATAAATTTCTTGCCCTCAATCTTCAGGATATTTCAAGAGTTCAGTGCCAGAAACTGCTGAAGGATGGAAAAGTCAGCGTGAATGGAAAGACATGTACGCTGATCCGTGAAATTCTTAAGAGCGGTGATCTGATTGAATTCGAGTTGCCGGAAGTATCGCCGGATTCAGAAATACTGATCGGTGAAAAAATTCCTCTGCATGTTCTTTTTGAGGACAAAGATATGCTTGTCATCAACAAGCCCTTCAAGATGCCTGTTCATCCCGGAGCGGGCAATCACAGCGGAACAGTGGTAAACGCACTGATCGGACGTGATCCGGATTTTATCAACGCTCTTTCCGGCGGCGCAAGCGCTCCGGTCGGAGATGAC
>JAKJHH010000083.1:15353-15701 GCA_022703965.1 Verrucomicrobiota bacterium | reverse complement strand
TACCCGACATGTCGCACAACAAACGACTCCTGGGATGCAAAAATATTGAAGTATATCGGACAGGATGTTACTGATCCTTATGGAAAAGTAATCAACAAAATCTTTATATGTCCCGTTGATGACCGTCTTGATCTGGCTGCAAGATGTTCTTATACCATTTCACAGCTTCGTCCGACTCCTCCGGAAGCTCCGCGAGGACTGGTTGAAATCAGTGAGAGCAGACGAAATTCTCAGGTTACAAAACCATCAAACACAATTGCGCTTTTTGATTTCTGGTATGATATGCGCAATTATCCGGCACAAATTAACAATCATGTCCAATTCAGCAATTCCTTCAGCTATATCGCA
>JAKJHH010000083.1:0-15275 GCA_022703965.1 Verrucomicrobiota bacterium | reverse complement strand
ATAATCAGTAAGCGAAGCGGGGAAGTATCCAAGCAGGGAAGTATCCAAGTTGGGAAGTATCCAAGTTGGGAAGTATCCAAGTTGGGAAGTATCCAAGCAGGGAAGTATCCAAGTTGGGAAGTATCCAAGTTGGGAAGTATCCAAGCAGGGAAGTATCCAAGCAGGGACGCAGATTTTTCCCTACTTGGCAACTTGCTAACTTGGTAACTTGGTAACTTGCTAACTTCCCCCTACTTCTCCAACTCAGGGACGGCCTTCCTTGTAAGCAAGCGGACTCTGCCCCGCATTCTTTTTAAACCAGAAACAGAACTGAGACGGAGATTTAAAGCCAAGTTCGGAGGCAAGCTCTTTTATCTGAATATTCGAGGCAAAAAGCATTTTACAGGCTTTGTCGAATGTTCTCTGTTCCATATATGATTTTGGCGTGATCCCCAAGGATTTTTGGAATATGCGGTCAATCTGAACGCGTCCCAGCGAAGCGGCCTGCTCAAGTTTTCTGTACGGCACTCCTTCGCCGAATTCGTTTATGGAAAGAATCTCCAGCATTGGCTCAAGGCGTGGATCAAGCTTAGTTGGAATTCTTATGTTTATACCTTCCATCTGGGAAACTATTTTAATGAAGAGTTGGAACCAGCTCCAGAAAAGCGCTTCGGTTTGTACCAGATCGGAAAGACTCTCAAGACCTCGTGCGCCGGGATTATAATGATAATCCAGAATTCCGCGCATTCCGTCGCGCAACTCAAGGCTTTTTTTCTCAAATTCGGGATGATCTGAGGCTTGGAAAATAAGGCATTTTTTCATGTCAAAAGCTTGGATTCCACCGAAAAGTTCAGCTTTGAAGCAGATGGAAAGCATTTCAGTTCCGTGGTCAAAGTGTTGACTGCGAGGATTTCCTGTTCTGGGAATCACCCAGTCACCGGCCTCTCCACGCACTGTTTCCATTCCTGATGCCGTGACCGTTACGCCTCCTTTGCGGATCAGCCAGGCGGACATCCGGTTCGGATTGGCTACATAGCCGCTTCCGCTTTCCGGGACAAGTCCCTCGTAGGTGAATAAAATTCCGCAACTGTAGCGGCTTCCCTGATTTTCATGCATGGAATGATCCTTTTAAAACATCAAATGACAAAATTACGATATCATATCCTATTGTTTTAAGCAATAATACAAGATAAAATTTATACATCACATAAAATTAAAGGATTCATGGCATATGAAACTGAATATTGACATCAAAGAGGATTCTTCATTCGATGTAATAGTTATCGGCGGCGGCCCTTCCGGATGCACTGCCGCGGCAGCGTCCGCACGCGGAGGAGCAAAAACTCTTCTTCTTGAGGGAACCGGACAGCTTGGCGGCATGGGAACATCCGGCCTTGTCCCTGCATGGTGTCCTTTTACCGACGGCAAGCAGGTGATTTACAGAGGTCTTGCGCTCAAGGTTTTCGAGGAAGCCTCAAAAGGCAACATATACGTCAAGCCCGGAAGATACGACTGGGCTCCGATAGATCAGGAACGTCTGAAGAGAACTTACGATAATCTTGTTTTGAGTTCAGGAGCTAAAATCCTCTTTCATTCAAGTGTCTGCGGAGTCAATAAGGATGGCGACAGCATAAGCTCAATTCTTATAGCGAATAAGCGGGGAGTCACTGCTTACAAGGCTAAGGTCTACATCGATTGCAGCGGAGACGGCGATGTCGCCGCATGGGCTGGCGCGGAAGTACAGAAAGGTGATCCCAAGACCGGTGAACTTATGCTCTCGACTCTCTGCTTCATCATGAGCAATGTAGATGAAGGAGCCTTCGCCAACGGTCCCGGTCTTTTCGCAGGCGACAAAAACAGTCCGATCTATCCGATCCTGAAATCAGGACGTTTCCCGCTGATCAAGGGAATCCACCTCTGCGCAAATCTCGTTGGCCCCGGCACTGTAGGCTTCAATGCCGGTCACATATGGGACATCGACAACACAAATCCCGAGTCCGTTTCGGGTGCTATGGTGGAAGGACGTCTTCTTGCCGAGGAAATCTCAAGAGCTCTCATGGAGTTCCATCCCAAGGCTTTTGCGAATGCCCATTTGACAGTGACTGCGAATCTGCTCGGAGCCAGAGAATCCCGTCGTGTCATCGGCGATTACGTGATGACACCTCAAGATTACTGGGCTCGCCGCAGTTTCCCGGATGAAATCGCCCGCAACTGCTATTTCATGGATTCCCATACAGCGGTCAGGGATGATGCCGAACGAGAAAAAGCCAACATGAACTTTGCCGAAGAATTCAAGCCCGACGGTCTGAAGCCGGGCGAATCTCATGGAATCCCTTATCGCAGTCTTACGCCCAAGGGCTTGAAGAACCTTCTTGTTGCCGGACGCTCGATCTCCTGCGAAAGACCGGTTCAGTCAAGCATAAGAGTAATGCCCGTCTGTCTCGTCACCGGAGAGGCTGCAGGAGCCGCCGCCGCCTTAGCCTCGAACAATCACGGCGATGTCCATACAATCGACGTGGATACTCTTCGTAAAAATCTCAAAGCCGCCGGCGCGTATTTTGAGTAAATGATGGATAAAGAAAAACGGCAGTTTTTTGAGGGCTGCCGTTTTTAAGAGTGTTTGAGACCTGTCAATTATTTTGCTGTAATCAAGATGTCATCGAAACTGACTGTGCCGGTGGAATCCTGAAGTCCGAATGTAATCTGACAGACAAGGGTATCTTCAGGAATGGCAACTTCGTACTCAACTTTTTTCCAGTCGAATGTTCCGAAGAGTCCATCATAATTCTTCCAGAGTTTTCCTTTGGTCGGGGAATCTGTATAGACCATAATCTTGATGCCGTTCCAAGGATCTTTCGGTTTGGTGACATCATCGGCTTTGACCATCGCAGATACCTTCAGTGTCTTGCCTTTGACCTGGCCGAGCGGAATCACTCTCTTAACGGAATATGACTTGCTTTTGTTGTCGGCAGGGACATTTACCTGAAGGAAATATTTGCCGTCCTTTTCAGCTACTTTCGCATTTGCAGGCATGACATCATCGAAACGGGTAATGGCTTCAGGTCCGTTGAATGCTTCGTTGAAAATTTCCTCCTGCGCAAAAAGAGATGAGGCTGTCAAAACGAACGCTGCGGAAAAAGCCGCTGTCAAAATCTTTTTCATCTTTCGTATCCTTTCATTAGTTTTCTCGCTGTAATCGATTACAAGTCATTTTAGCACAATCAGGAAAAGATGTCAAATATCCTTTGCTTAAATAATTGGACGGAGGCGGCAAAAAAACTTGAATCGCCATGTCGACAGCGTATTTTAATTAGAAATATATGACAACGCGGGAAATTACATAATGATGACAATTCACGATATAGCCAAGGCGGCGCAGGTTTCGTCGGCAACTATTTCACGAGTGCTGAACGGAGGTTCCGTGCACCCCAAAACAAGAGCCCGCGTTGAGAAAATTATCAGGGAAACCGGATACATTCCCGACAGCCGTGCGGCTTCTCTTAAAAGCAAGGACGCAGGTAAAGTCGGCGTGATTGTCTCCGATATTCAGAATCCCAACTACACTGAGACCGTTAAAATCATCCATAATTTCCTGAAGGAAAAAGGATATCCCATTCTGCTCGGCTGTACATACAACGAAGCAGGAGAGGAATACGACAACCTTCAAATGATGAGGCGCGAACGTGTCTCCGGCGTTATCCTCTGTACTCCTGAAAATCCGGCAGGACTGCTTCCTGTTCTGGAAGAAATCAAACGCATAAAGATGCCTCTTGTCTTCATGGGGCCTCCCGTTCCCGGACTGGATTTTGATTCCGTATCAGTCAACAACAAAAGCGGAGTCTCTCGTCTGGCTGAGTATCTTATCCGTACCGGACGTAAAAAGATAGCTTTCCTCGGTTCGGGTCTGAGCGGGCTCGAAATCATGAGAGAGCGTTTTGCAGGACTTCAGGACGCCGCTGAAAAAGCAGGAATGAGAATTCCTGATGAAATGGCGGTCTTCAAAGGTATAAACTCAATTGAGGACGGCGAAGTATGGGGCGAAAAAATCCTGCTCGACCATAAGCCTGATGCGATTGTCTGCGGCGGCGACCTGCTTGCGGTCGGCGTTATCAAAGCCGCTGAAAAACTTGGTATCAAAGTCCCGACCGAAACAGCAATAACAGGTTTCGACGACATTTATCTTTCATCGCTCATCAAACCCAAGCTTACGACAGTAGCTCAGCCTGTCAGAAAAATAGCCGAAACAGCCTGCGAAATCCTCTTCAGAAAAATCAAAAATCCCGATGAGGAACAGCCGGTCAGAAATCTCATGCTTGAGCCTGACATCATCATCCGTGAAAGCGCCTGATTACAAATCAGCAGGACAACAGAAATTATGAGCGATAACGCGATTAAAAAAGACTCTGTCCGTTTCTTGGCCTGTATAAACATTGTATCTTCTAATCCGAAAAGACTTGCTGATTTCTACAAGAATGTTTTAGGCGCTGATATCTGCGAAGAGCACGGCGGCCCGCATCGCATTGAAATCCGCTTTGGGGACAAGAGCACGTCCACATGCATTGTCGTAAACTATCAAAAAGACTTTGTTCTTCAGAACCTTAACGCATGTCATGGTTTTGAATTCCGTGTTGCCGACGCTGACAGCGAATATGAGCGGATACGAAACTTAGGCATTGAGCTTAAAGAAGTTCCCAAAAATCTACCGTGGGGATATCGTTTTTTCTACATTGAAGATCCTGACGGAAACGGTGTCGATATTGTGGCTCAACTCTAAATTTCCAGGTCAAAAAGCGCCTGAAAACTGTCGGCGCCGTATGGCCGCTACCAAAGGGAAATTGAAACCACGAAGCGCACGAAGGACACGAAACAAGCGCGATACCTGTGCCAAAACACTCCATTCTATGCATTTGTTGCTCCGGCAAGAAAAGAATTTTAGAGAATGGACTGTTGACTTTTTCCATCAAAGATAAAGTTTTTTATTTTCTCAGTAATCATTCTCAGTATTTAAGTATTTCATAATACTCATATTTCCACAGAAAATATTGGAGCCCCACTCCTAATTCAGGAACATTCGGGGTGGGCCCAGTTTGAGTTTGAATATAAAAATTCACAGAGTCGAAGACCTTTCCCGCCAAATACCCGATAAATAAAACACTTGATTTCTCAGCGCAGGAACGGAATATGGAGAAATTACTCCTCAGTGCTGGCAACTCCACGTTCTATCTGCTCTTCCATCTGCTTTTTCTTTGCATTTTGTTGCTTAATAACTTTATCAAGCACACGTGCAATACCAGGTATAGCAGCTAGTTTTTCAAAGGATTTTCCGAGAGATGCGCTTTTATCCAAAACTTCAAAAACAGGGTTATCTGATTTATTGTAATTTAAAATTAATGTTCCAGGATTTTCAGCAGTTGCATTTACTAAATTATATAACAACCTGATACGTAAATCCGCAGATGAAGAATCATTAGGAAGCATGTCTATTTGTTTTGACAGACCTTCAAATGTTTTGCTCAGTGTTTCTTTGTGTGAATATTCTTCTATCAAACGCTTTGACAGATTAATTTTCTTGTTGGCTACAATCGCAAGCCAAATTAACGGTATATATATCGGTAATATCGCCATAACTATCTTTGGTATATTCACAATAATTTCGACAAGAGTTTGTCCTCCATAGGCAAGATATAAACTTACAACAAATGGAATAAATGCCGATAATGTTAACAATCCAATATATGTTCTAAAGGATTTATTAGCTGTATCTCGTTCTTTTTCTTCATCTTGACGCTTTCTCTGATATGCATGACTAAGTCCAGCGGTAAGTGCATCCGGCAATAATTCTGATATTTTTTTACTTAAGGCGCTATATTCGTTTTCTTTACTTTGTATGAATTCAATATATTCATTTTCCTTTACTTCCTTGAAATTTGTCAACTCTTTGGATAAATTTCCCAAATTTATCGAAAGAGAGTCATATGTTTTTTCTAGTTTAGATTTTAGCCCTTCTATATTTTTTATTTCTCCGGTCTTATCATCTTTATATTCATAACCAAAGATATTATCATAAAGTTTCTTAGTTTCTTGACTGTTTTCAGCTACTCCCGAATGTAAAGCTGTTACCTTATTTAGATATGAGTTACAATTATTTTCTATATCTTGAATTTTCTGTTCAAAATTTTCTGCTTGTTGGGCAATCGTTGCCCATTTCGCAGAAGCTTCTGCTTCAGTTTTTTGTGCTCTATTTTGTATTTCGATTATTTCTTTTGATTTTCTTTCCGCATCATTTCTTGAACTCACAATAGATTCTGTGTCTAAAAGAACATCTTCTTTTATCTTTCTGATATCTGCTTCTATCACATTAATCGTAGAAAATGATGCTTGTGCAGCATCGCACTGTTTCTTTGCATTTTCTACAATTCCAGCATGTTTTAAAATCTCATCTTTCTTGGCTATTACTATTTGAGCAGCAGCCATTGCTGTCATCTCGTTTTCAGTACTCTTATTCTTAGCTAATATTTCTACAGATTGCAAAGAAGCTTCTAATGCTTTTATTTTCTCTTCAATTATCTTACTGCTTTGTTGTGTTACTTCTTCACGTTTTATTTGTGCATTCTTGATTTCAGTTTCGATATCTTCAAGTTTCTTCCAAAGCTTAACTCGCTCTTCATTTAAATACTCAATAGTAATCATTTATCCCCCCTTTTTTACTTAATTTCTAAACTTTCATTGGAGCTGATTCGACTGGCATTGGATTACGGTCTGAAAAAATCTTTTGCCTAATAATTTAAAGAAAATATACATAAGACCATTGTAATAATAAATACCAAAATTTAAAAAAAGCTCAAGAAAATTATTTTTGATGGCAGAAAGTTGATACAGCAAGCGATCAAATACATTTTTGAACACAGGATCTCAATAGACGAAATAAGCAGAGTAATGTTAACTGATAGCTAACAAGTAGTGATTTAAAGAATCTTGTTTATGTAGTTTACTATGGAGATAGATTGATACGTCGAGCCTTTCGGGAAAAAAAATCCTCTAAGGGAAAATTTTTCCATATTTTAAAGACTTCATCATCCAAAAGAACGATTTACTAAGAATTTTACTTGCAAAGACTTACAATAAAATATAAAAATTAGGCATGTTTCATGCAATATGATCTGGCAATGAATTTTAAATTTATTGAAAGGTCACGGAAATGAATATCTCATCCAGCAGCTCAAGCTCATCACTCAGCTATCTTGATTACATCAAAACAAACTCAAACTCATCAAGCTCAAGTTTACTGGGATCTTCAAGCAAAAGCCTGAGCAGCGATGATCTTAGTTTGCTTGCTTCCATGAAAACAGCTGTCTCAAAGCTGAGCGACACTGATAAGGCGGCTTTTACAGGATTCATGGGCAAAGTGCAGGATGCAATTGACTCCGGCGATTTCAGCGTAAAAGAACTTCTGAGTGAAGCCCCCGACAGCCTGAAGGAATCCCTCAAGACAAATGGAGGCGATCTCAAGGCATATCTCAAACTGCTGAATTCCATCTACGGAAAGAGCAGCAATACAACTGACTCAAGCGAAATCAACGACAACGTCAGTGATATCGTGTCACTGCACAGCGCGGTAGGCAAGCTTGATTCAGATCTTAAGTCCGAGTTCAGGAATCTAATGCAGACAATCCGTTCCAATCTCGGCAAAGGAAAGAGCGCGTCGGAACTTGCCGACTCCGCCTCAGAAGAACTCAAGGAAGCTCTGGAAGACGCCGGAATTGATCTTGAAGGCTCAATCAAAAGCATGCAGAGTCTCTATGCTCAGGCGAAGCAGAAAAGCTATGTTGATTACAGCTCACTGCTTTCCGGAAAATCATCCTCCAGTTCCAGCTCAAATCTTTTCTCCGGTACAAGCAGCATAATGAACAGCCTGCTGAACGTCACGCTGGAATAAAGGACTCCTAAACTCAGGCAATAACAGCAATCTTTGAAATATTAAGCCATCCGTCAGCGCCGACGTTCTGATTGGCCGGTCTGATGAATGGCTTTGTCTCGCCCGGAACTGCAAGCGCCACAGAAAGATCGTAATCGCCCGTCCTGATTCCTTGCGGAAGCACGGGATGAAATTCATAACACTGATCGTCACCCGGCAGCCATGTGCGAAGATTGCTTTCTGTATCCTCAAGATAAAAAGCTTTTTTCTCATTTTGCAGACGTATCAGCACATGTACATCACGATAAACAGGAGCGTTGCCGCTGTTTACCCACCAGAATTTGATCGTGTTGTTGTAGGAACCTCTGAGTGTTGCCGGACGGTCAAGCTGGCGCAGCTCAAAACGGTATCCGCTTTTCTTGAGAAGATTGTCAAAATCAGTGCGCCATTCTTCCGGTATGGCTGTGCTCTTCAGGTTCAAGGTTGACGCGTGCCAGCGTTGCGCTTCTTCGAGAATATAGCTTAAATCAAGATTTTTGCGTTTCCAGACAGGCAGTGTTCCGGCGCATTCCAGCGAAACAGGCGCATGCTTCCAGCTGTCAGTTGCCGAGGCTTCTGCAAGAGCCCAGGGATAGCGGCTCTTCATATTACAGAAAGCGTCCTGCAAGTCGCCCCACGAGTCAGCACGCCATCCGGCTCCTTTGGAAATCGCATAGGACATTGCATCGGCTTTCGCCACAGGCATAAGAAGAGGCGTTTTGCGGAAGGCTTTGAGATAGACATCAACCGCCCAGATTCTGCCGGGACTGTCCATCATGTGTTCGCCGGGCAGACGCGAGCAGTGCCATTCTCCCCAGTGCCCGAGAGTTCCGATATCGACGGCGTAAAGATTCTGATGTCCGTCATACCGAGCTCCCAGAGCTGAAACAAGACGCTCTGTCTTATCCTGAAAATACGGATCCGAGTAATCCGGAATTTTCAGTTCCGCTCCGTTCGCGTTGCCGGAAATGCAAAGTCCCTTGTACCATGACGGAATAAGATTTGTGTGATCGTGCGGCATGATTCTGAAATGCAGCATTTGAGCGCGTTTTGAGGCTTCATCCAAAGCTTTGTCGATGAGTTCCCAGCGGTAAACGCCTTCCTCCGGCTCGATTCTAGCCCAGTACCAGCGGAAATACGCGACGGTGGAAGCAGGAAAATTTCCGTTGGAGAGATTCTGAGGAGTTTTGCTGAAGGATAGGGGGCCGTCGTCATTCCATACAGGTTCGGTCTCCACAGGGTCGCCGTTGAAGCGTTGATATGTGCAGATGCCGATTCCGGGATTTGAAATAAGCCCGCGTGAAATCGCAGGATTGACGACGACACGGCGTCCCGAATCATATTCGTAACAATTCTTCTCGTAGAGTTTGAAAGCGGCCATTCCTGAGTTCCCGTCTGGATTTTCTAAAATTTACCAGTGAGGCCGCTTTTTACAATGCAAAAGAACTTAAAACTCGATTTTGAAGACTGGGATTGTCCCCTCAAGGGTCTCTGACGGAATATGCCTCAGCCTGAGAAGCTCTCCTTTTCCGCGCTCGTAAACCGTCGGTTCAAGAGTGAACGGAATTTTCTCGCCGCTGTTGAACAGAGTCACTTTACGCGGCAGATTCTTGAAAGGAGCAAGAGATAAAGCGGATGAGTCCAGTCCTTCGGGACATATCACGTAAAGGACATCATCTTTTTTCGTCGTAAGAACTCTACGGTTTTCCAGCGTGCCGGGAGCAGGTACGGCAGTCAAGGCTTCACGGACATTTTTGTACCAGCTTGAAATTCCTCTGAAAATTGAAAGAGCTTCTTCCGGAAAAATGCCGTTTGCGTCAGGCCCGGCGTTAAGCAGGAAATTTCCGCCCATCGCCAGTGTCGAGGCGATTTTCTTCTGGAAATATGCGACCGTGAAATAATCTTCTTCTTTCCTGTAGCCCCAGCTGTTGACTCCGACGGACTGGCAAGCTTCAGTCGGTCGCTTGAACGCAAGGCTGTCCGGATTTGCTCCTTCAGGATCAAAATCACGTTCTGGAGTTGAATAGTCGCCATCGCCGAAACCTCTGTTGTTGACGAGCGCGGCAGGCTGAAGGCTGTGTATCATTTCATGCACGGACGCATCTTTGTGCTGAGGTACATTCATATCCCACCAGATGCCGTGAATTTTGCCGTAATTTGAGCAGATTTCTTTTACCTGCGCTTTGAGAAAATCCATATAAGCATCCCAGTTATGCGAGGCCGGTTCAGTCACGATTTCATGATGTCGGCCGATATTCGGATAAGCCGGAAAATGCCAGTCCACGACCGAATAATAGACCTCAAGCGGAAATGAACGTTTATGGCATTCATCCGCAAGCATCTTCAATACATCTTTGCCGTAAGGCGAATTCATTACATTGAACTTGCTCTGCGCAGTGTTCCAGAGACAGAAACCGTCGTGATGCTTGGCCGTAAAAACCATATATTCAAAACCGCTTTCCTGCGCCATATCCAGCCATGCGGCGGGATCGAATGAAGCAGGATTGAACTTATCTATAAGTTTGACATATTCCGAGGCAGGCACATTATAACGCTGCTGTTCCTGCTCCTGAAGTCCGTTTATCGCGTAAAGCCCCCAGTGAACAAAAAGGCCTAAACGCTTTTCAAAAAACCAGTCACGCGCATCATTGAATCTGTTCATATTATGGATAAACTCCTAGTGTTTTATTATGAAAATTTTACTTTCGCCGTGCTTAAAAAAGGATGTATAAGAGTCCGAATCTTTGAGTATGGTATTTCCGTCAACATCAAAGAGTCTGATCTTTTTCGGGAATTTTATTGTTATGTCGCCGCTTTTTCTTGCTGCTGTGAGGGAAAGCAGATGTCCGTTTGTTATGACAATGCTGCCTGTATCCACATAGCGCCATACTCCTGCTTTTTCAGCGATATCAGCCCATGTTTCCGGTGAAATTTGAGGAGCAGCTGAAAAAATACTTTGGAATCCTTGATGCTGTTTTATAGCGAGAACAGCTTCATTTGATTCCGGAAATCTGGCAAGAACTGAAATGGACTCATCAGGCAGAACGGCAAAATAATCGTTCAGATCAGCCGGAAAACTGATTGTTGATTTGCTGCCTGACACAAGCTCGGCTGAAACGCTTTTTCCTGTTTTCGACTTGAAGCGCGTAAATTTAAAACCGGTCAAACTTTCCATGCCTGCGTAATCTTCACCATCCGGGCTAAGATAGGCAGGGGCGTAGAGCCATACAGCAGTTCCAGCACTTTTCCGGCAGTAGTCAAGAACTGCGGCTTTTGCCGACTTGTCCATCATGAAGGCGTTCAGGAAAATAGTCAGTTTGTGAGGAGGCACTTTACCTTGAATCAGATCATCGAGGAGCCACCACGACGGCTCTCCTGCGCCTGAACGTCCGAAGCTCGAACGGAACTGATACACAAGCGGCTTTGTAAGCGAAACACCGGGGGCGAGGCTCATGAAGCTTTTCTCATCAATTATCACTGCCGTGTCGCTGCTGAATTGATGCGGTGCTTCACTCATGAAAGCATTCTGGATTTTTGCGAGGTAAGTCCAAAGCTCCTTGTCGTTAAACCATCCGCTTCCGTATAGATCAAATTTCCATGTATAGGCGTTATGCACCAGTGAGCGCGTAAGGTTACGGGCTTGAGTCCAGCGAGTTTCCTCCGGTGTTTTTGTTCTTTCATAGCCTGCATTCGGTGCGCTCAAATGTGTTCTGGAATCGTCTTCCGTGCAGAGGAGTTTGCCGCTGGCGGTAATTGACTCGACAGGTGACATCAGGCTTCCTGTTCCGGCTGTTCCTCTGTCGTAATATGAGGTTATATCGACAATGCAGTCGAGCTCTTGGCTTTTCAAAATTTCGGAAAGATTGAGATGTCCGCTTTCTGCTATTCCCTCGCAGCATCCTGGCAGTTCAAAACTGTAACCGTAAAAGGCAAAGAGCAGCTTCTTGTTTCCTGTGGCTTTTTTTATTGTACCGGCTGTATGTTCAAGGGCGCTTCTCATTGCGAGCTGCTGATATTCGCAGAGATCAAAGAGATTTTTCTGCATAGCCGGATCGCGGAATGGAGCAAGACGCGCTTCCTTGCGCTCAAGGCCTGAAGGAACGTTGATGCTGTCAAAGGATTTGAAGTTTGAATGCCATGCTGAATTCAATGCGATGATGTTTTTGTATTTCCCTTCAAGGAAAGCTGCATAGCCCTTTCTGAAAGGCTCGGAGTGGTTCATGCTGCCCCAGTCTCGGTTTTCCCATATCGGATAATACCATTCGCCGGTACTCTGACCAACAGGAATATAGGCGACGATGCGGTCTCCATGTTCACGCTCAAGAATCGCAATAATTCGGGAAAGATGAACGGCAAGATCGCTGCGCCATTTTTCAGAGGCCACACAGACGTAATTGGCTGTTCTTCCGTTTTCCCATTTCTGCATTTCTTCGGGATACTTTTTCGCCCACCATGCAGGCGGTTCAACGCCTATTCTTATAAGCAGATATGAATCTGGGAAGTCTGCTTTCACGGAAGAAAGGTATTTGAGAGGCAGTTTCATTTCATCTTCATAGGATGCCGGATTTTCAGGCCATGGAAAGGCCAGAGAAGGAGAAAGCATTTTCATCCCGTTGAGTTTGAGATGCATTGCAGTCGCCTTGAACTGGTCTTCTCCTGATCTGCCGTAGAAGCGCAAGGGATTTGTGCGCATAAGATATGAACTCACAGGCCATTTGATTGAAGAGTCAGTTTTCAGCTTGAAGCTGACTTTGTAACGGAGTCCTTCCTTCAGATTCAACGAAGGACTGCAAAGCTGTACCGACCATGGGAAATCCATTCTGCG
Source organism: Verrucomicrobiota bacterium (assembly GCA_022703965.1). Classification (GTDB taxonomy): domain Bacteria; phylum Verrucomicrobiota; class Lentisphaeria; order Victivallales; family UBA1829; genus JAKJHH01. Next base: position 2,517 of record JAKJHH010000083.1, on the reverse strand, counting down.
CGGGACTTCAATATTGATAGCATCTTCGCTGAACGAGCTTTTGACTCCGATATTTTTCTGGTCAATCAGTTTCCAGTTACCTGCCTGAGTCTCCGGTGAAAAGGAACTTGTAAGGATAGTTTTTTCTGTTCCACTATCATCGAGTTCGGAGAAATTTATGTCCTTGACCGATATCGTTCCTTTTCCTGAGGCAAGATTGATCTGAATAAAAGCGTTCTCATCGTTTAGCGGCATTTCGGCTGTATATGAAAAGGATTGCCAGTTCGAGTCCGCTTCAAGAGGCGAGCCAAGAGAAGAACCGGCGAAAATCAGATGTTCAAACGGTTTCCCGTCTGATGATTCCATCAGAGGCACTCCGTTTTTCATGACACGCGAAACCGACAAGTCATCCGCTCCGCAGATAATAGTCGCACAGAATAGCAGCACTGTTGAAAGACTGTAGTTCATGGCAAAACCTGAAATTTGATGTTTGTATATTTCTGGGAATCGGCTTCTCTTTCCATGAAGGCGTTGGAATGTCCGTCCGCGAAAATGAAATTGGCTTTCAGGTTATGCAGGTACGAAATCCAGTCTCCGGCTGATGCCGGCTGATTCGTCATCTGGTAAGCCAGCGCGCTTCCTCCGAATATGTTATTATAGTTCCTTGCGCTTTCTCCAAGCATTACTGTCCGTGTTTTATCCTTCAGCACAGTTTCCTTGATGGAGAGAAATTTTGCTTCGGCTGAACTGTATACGCAGGCATAACTTATGGTATAAGTTCTCTTGCCGGACGATGGAGAAGCAACAGGACTGGAATCCGCCGGACATTTAAATACGCTGTCGGATCCCATATATGCGTTTTTTCCTCCGCTCAGATAGCCTGAGTCAACAAGAGTAGCTCCCCAGGGATTCTGGACAGGAGAGCTCCACCAGTTGGCAAGGTCGGAGGTATAAGCAACCTGCGGATAATAACTGTTATTATCAGGCAGGTAGGAAAAACATGCAAGACTTATGTTCCTCATGCGCCCAAGGCAACTGCTTTGACGTGCGCTTTCCCTTGCCTTCTGAAGCGAAGGCAGAAGCATGGAGGCAAGCACTCCGATAATCGCGATGACGATCAGCAATTCAATCAAGGTGAAATGCCGACAATAGAATCTGAGCCCGGCTCTTTTCATAGAGGGACAACTCCTGGCAATATGTTACAGTTTAGAGCTTTGCTTTATCTTAAATAGTTTTGCAACTTGATTTACGTACAATAAGTTCGACGGGTAGAAGGATATTCTTACGGTAATCTGTAGCGTTTTTGATATAGTTGAGGATCAGAGATGCAGCCTCGTATCCGATTCTGCGAAAGGGCTGGGCAACGGTCGTCAGAGGCGGATTACTGAATACGCAATATTCAAGATTTCCGTAACCTGTGACAAGTATGTCTTCAGGACATTTCAGACCGCAGGATGAGATCGCGGCAAGAAGTTTCATCGCAAAAGGATCAGACGAGCATATAACAGCCTCAGGTTTGTTTTTCAGAACATATTCGGCAACCTGCGAACATAAGTCCTCGTTCCAGATTGCGGACTGAGGTGTTTTTAACTCCATTGATGCCGGAAATTTCAAGGATGCTTCTTTCATTCCTTCCAGAAAACCTTTGCGCCTCAAGCTGACATAGCCCTTCTTTTCGCTTGCTCCCATGAATCCTATTTTGCGGACTCCCTGAGAAACAAGATGCCGTACAGCCTGAAGCGAACCTGAAACGTCGTCAGATACCACTCTGCCGCACCATGGTGCGACGAAACTGTTATCCGCCTGAACTACCGGAATATCATATTTTAAAGAAGCTTCTTTGAGCTCGTCAAGATCGGCGTCTGAGAGTGCGCGGCAGACAATGCCCGAAACCATCTGTTCGCGGCATTGCCGTATAAGATCGGAGATGCTAGTCTGTTCGTCGGGAATCATGATCTTCAGCGTGTATGAATTTTCCTGCAAGGCTCTGTTCATACCCTCAAGCATTTCCATGACATAACTTGTACCGCCGCCGCCGACAAATGCAATCACATCCGTTCTTCCACGACGAACCGAACGGGCAAGTTCATTCCTGACATAGCCCTGCTTTTCCGCTTCGGCAAAAACTTTCGAGACGGTTTCCTCTGAAATCCGAAGCTTGTCGGCGTGTCCATTGAGTATGAGAGATACCGTAGGACGGCTTATCCCAAGCGAATCGGCAATATCTTTCATACTTATTTTTGACATGTATAGTTCCTTTGCTAACACGAGTTAGTATAACATATAAAAAAGAAGAAGTCAATAGAGGATTTAAAAAAAATACGGCGTGCAATAGACATTCTGCCTTTGCACGCCGCAATGATTTTTCTCTTACTGAAAGAGCTTAGAAGCTGTTCCACAGTCATCCCATAAAAAGTAAAATGCGAAGCATTTTAACAGAGTGCAGGAATTCATTCCTGCACGCCGAGCGGCGGAAGAGCGATCTTCCCTCCCTCCGTCGTGTACCCTGGAAATACCCAATTCCGATTTTTATGTTTT
>JAKJHH010000082.1:6110-15803 GCA_022703965.1 Verrucomicrobiota bacterium | reverse complement strand
CAGTTGAAGAAGGTGCTTTACTACGGCCTCTCGGCGATACAATATATTTCCTCCCGCCTTTGAATACAGATGATTCTGTGCTGGATCAGATGACGGAAATAGCTCTTAAATCATTGCGTAAGACAATCGGTGGCAAATGATAAGTGCCGTATTCTGGAGCATCATCGGCGTTTGGCTAAGTGCCCTGATACTCAAAATATGTCTTGAGAAGCTGAACTGCCGCTATATGGAGCGGAATATCGATAAGATTCCGCAGAATTATTCCATATGGCTCGATCCGTGGCGAATGAAACGGAGCAGTGATTATCTGAAAGCCCGTTCCTCGGCAGGTATCCTTGAGATGATCTTTACAAATTCTGCCGACATACTCTTCATTTTTTTATTGCTGGAACTATATGCGTCATGGATACTTAATAACTCATTGCCGCCGCTTCTGACGGGGATTATGTTTTTTCTGATTCCTGTTTTTGCCTCGTCGATTATTGAAATTCCCTTTGAGCTTTACAGGACATTTGTGATAGAGACTCGCTTCGGCTTCAACAATATGAGTGCCGGACTCTGGCTGCGCGACTGGATAAAGTCGAATATCGTCGGCCTATTCCTCAGCGGTATTCTTGTATGCGGTTTGCTGCTTATAATTCATTTAATGCCTGATTGCTGGTGGCTCTTATGCTGGGGACTTTTCTGGCTTTTCATTTTCACGATTTTTGTCATCGGGCCGACAATGATACTTCCGCTTTTCAACAGTTTTTCTCCGCTTGAAGACGAAAGTCTTCTTTTATCCTTAAAAGCTGTCCTTGAGAAAAGCGGACTCAACATCAGCTCCGTGTTTGTTATGGATGCGTCGCTGAGAACCAAGCATGCCAACGCGTTCTTTACGGGAGCCGGAAAAGACAAGCGCATTGTGATATTCGATACTCTTCTAAAAGAACTTGATCATTCTGAAATAGCCGCTGTGCTTGCACATGAGGCAGGACATTGGAAAAAGCGTCATCTCTTGAAGCATCTTCTGCTTTTTACTACGCTGAGTCTGCCGCTTTTCTTTGTGGTTTATCTTGGAGTCAAGTATGGTTTTTTTGCCGCGGTATTCGGACTTCATCCTTCAGGCAATGCCGTCTTGCCGCTTAATCTGTTCCTTGCTGCTTTTGTATTGAAATGCGGCTTTATTCCGGCTGCCGCGATTTTTAATTTTATGGCAAGACGGTTTGAATACGAGGCCGACCGTTATGCAGTGGAACTTTGCGGCAGTCCGGACGGCCTTTGCACTGCTTTGCTCAAGTTGACGAGAGGGAATCTGGCAAATTTATTCCCTCATCCTCTCTATGTTTTCTTTTTCTATTCACATCCCCCGCTGATGGAAAGACTCGCGGCGGTGTCCTATGAGCCGCCTGTACAAGAGACGGACTCCTGTGTTTCAGACGATTACGAGCCAGATTATCACGAGCGCTATTATGACTATGGGAATCCTGAAGATCAGTGTTGATGACGTTTTTCGTAAAGGATTGTTTTACCTGCGTGAAATGATTTAAACTTGTCTGTCAGGCAATAAGTGTTCTCCATTGCACCGAGCAGCAGAATCCCGTTTTCATGAAGCATGTCATAAAATGTTTCGAGGATTTTAGCTTTGGTTTTATCGTCGAAATATATGAGAACATTTCGGCATACGATCATGTCGAATATGCCTATGGCACCGAAGGGTTTCACAAGATTGATAGGCTTGAATTCCACCATTTCCTTGAGTTTGGGGGAAACAATCCAGTTTCCCTTGCTCTCAATAAAGTATTTCTGCCGGAGTTCAGGACTGATTCCACGGCTGATTTCCACCTGATTATAGGAGCCCGCAATTGCCTTGGAAAGAACTTCATTGGAAATATCCGTGCCGAGAATTCTGAAATCGTTATTGGTAAAGCCGGAAGCGCTCCCTGAGGCAATAAATTCGGCAATAGTCATGGCGATGGAATACGGTTCCTGACCGGTTGAGGAGGCGGCTGACCATATCTTGATTTTTGCATTTACCGGAATCTTACCTGCTGTCCTGCGCATGATATGATGCTTAACCAGATGAGGCAATACATAGGAACGCAAGGTTTCGTAAGGATGAATATCTCTGAAAAATGATGTTTCGTTAGTTGTTATGGCCTCGACCAGCTTTTCCCTGAGCGCTGTATTAAGAGATTCTGCCTTCAAAAGCTGATAAAGCTCGGAAAAGCTTGAACACTTGTGCGTTTTTGCCAAGGGTTCCAGTCTCTGCAGAATCAGATACTGCTTGTCCTCTTTGAGGGCTATTCCGCAGATGTCTCGGATCAGATCCCTTAGCAATATAAATTCCTGGGCTGAAAGTTGCATAGAATTACCGTACTCGCCTGTTTGTTTTGTTTATTACAGATACTATCGCGTCCGGAATTTCCAGAAGCGGTTTTATTTCATCCACATTTCCTGTTGCCACAGCAGAGCCGGGCATACCCCAGACAATGCTGCTTTCTTCATCCTGAACGATTATGTACGCACCGGCTCGTTTCAGTGCTCCGGTTGCCTGTGCTCCGTCGTTTCCCATTCCGGTCATTATAACCGCGATTGCTGCATCTCCGTATACTGCCGCGACAGAGCGGAAAAGAACGTCCACCGACGGCTTACAGCCGTTTTCGGGCGGAGTATCTGTGATTATGGTTTGAATTGATGCTCCGTTACGTTTGACGCAGAGATGTTTTCCGCCCGGAGCAATGTAAATATGTCCGTCCTTGACGGTTTCGCCGTCACTGGCTTCTACAACTTTTGCCTGGCATTTGGCTGAGAGCTGAGTTGCCAGAGACTGCGTGAATGTCGGAGGCATGTGCTGAACAATGAGAATCGGCAGTTTTGTTGCTTCACTGAGCAGCGGCAGCATTTGATTCAATGCTTTGGGGCCTCCGGTTGAAACGCCGATGGCTATTGCCTGAATCTGGGAATTTGCGCTGCTCTTGACTTTTTCGAGGAGAGCCGGGCGTTTCAGTCTTGCTGAAGAGTCTGTACTCGGAACATAGTGATGCTTTCTGGATAACGCGCATTCTCCTATTTTTAAAAGGAGCATTTTTTTGAGCTTATCTCTGTTCTGATCCTGATCAGGGCCTTCCGGCTTGAGTATGAAGTCAAAAGCTCCTTCATCAAGAGCCTGAAGTGTTACTTCAGCACCCTTGCTGGTGAAGGCGCTGAGCATTATGACATCAATTTTTTTAGAATTTTTCTTGTTCAGTTCCTGCACTGCCCGTAAAGTTTCGATTCCGTTCATTTCAGGCATTTCAACGTCAAGTGTGATGATGTCCGGATCGCTTTTGGCTATAGCTTCGAGTGCTTTTTCACCGTTGCGCACCGAACCTGTGACTGAAATACCAGGTTCATCGGAGAGAATGGTTTCAACTGTTTTTCTGAAAACAATTGAATCGTCAACTATCAGTACTTTAATATCCTGAATCATATTTTATCCATTCGAGTTTAATCTTCGTCCGTATCTGCCTGATTCATATTTTTCAGGCGGCGGCTGAGTGCCTGCTGTGTTATACCTAGAAGCCCGGCTGCCGTGCTTTGATTTCCGCCAGTTCTTTTGATTGCTTCCAGAACTAGTTCTTTTGTCAATTGCTTTATCGTCGGGAGTCTGGCGGGGAAGCTGAACTTTGACTGTTCCTGAATTGCGCAGTCTGCAATCGAGGCTTCCTTGTCCTTGAAAAGCTTCTCCCTGAAGCTGCTTACTGAAATGACTCCGCTTGCGTTGTTTGAGACTGCATCGAAAATCATTGCCTTCAGTTCTCTGATGTTGCCGGGGAACTTGTAGTTCCTCAGCATTGATATCAATTCGGGATGGATTGCCGTCTTCTTTTTGCCGAGTTCGCGTGATGCTTCCGCGGAAAAATGTTCTACAAGCAGTTCCAGATCATCGGTTCTGTCACGCAGCGGCGGAATTGAGACGATATGTGTTTTGAGCCTGTAGTAGAGGTCGTTCCTGAATTGTCCGTTCCTGACCATGAGCTCAAGATTTTTATGAGTAGCCGTGATTATGCGTGATGTCGAGGTTTTTATTATATCCGAGCCTACGGGCGAATATTCTTTTTCCTGGAGCAGTCGGAGAAGCTTCAATTGAGTTTCCGGTTGCAAGTCCCCGATTTCATCCAGAAAAAGTGTACCTCCGGCAGTTTCCTCTATCAATCCTTTTCGGCAGTTGTCCGCCCCGGTGTAAGCGCCTTTGACATGCCCGAAGAGAGTGTCCGAAAAGACGCTTGCGTCGATTCCTGCCAGATTGACCGCCATGAATTTGCCCTGTCGTCCGCTCAATTGATGAATTGCATGGGCGAAAAGTTCTTTTCCGGTTCCTGTTTCTCCGTTGATCAAGACTGTCTGTGCTCCGGGAGCGATTGCCTCGCAATATTTGAAAAGCGCGTGCATTTTAGAATTGCCGCTTATGATTGAAGCAAATGCCGGACTGTTTTCACTGCTTTCGTTGGAATCCAGCAAGTTTTTGCTTATCATGGTGTTTTCATTTTTGAGGTCATAGATATCTATGACTCTTCGCACACATGCCAGCAGAGTCTCCTTGGAAAAGGGTTTAACAAGATAATCATCAGCTCCGCACTTCATGCATTTTACTGCGGTATTTACGTCATCGGCTCCTGTTATGATGATTATGCTGGTTTCGGGTGCGTAGGATTTTATCTCATCCAGGAGTTCAAAGCCCGATTTGCCGGGCATGTTCAGATCCATCAATACTATTCCAGGCTTTTTCTCCTTGATGACGCTGTCGGCGTCCAGAGGGTTGTTACAGGACTCTACATTATTGAGTCCTCCTGTTTTCAGTGCTATTGAAATGGACAAGGCTGTCTGTATTTCGTCGTCTATAATGAGGATTGGAGCTAGAGGATATTTCTGCATAAATTACTTTTCATCTCCGGGCTGATTCTTTTTTTCTTCCGGCAAAACGATGCGTACTTTTGTGCCGACTCCGAGTTTCGACTCAAATTCGAGGTTTCCGCCGTATTCATGAACTATACCTGCGGATATTGATAATCCAAGTCCAGTTCCTCCAGAGTCCCTTTTTGTTGTGAAGAACGGATCAATGATGTGATCCAGGTTTTCCTCTGGGATGCCATGCCCCTCATCTTTGACCTCAATCACTACATTGTCTTTTTCCTGATATGTGCTGATGGATATTCCTTTCATCGGCGATTCCAGAGCCTGACAGGAATTCTGAACAAGATTTATTATAACCTGTTCGAGTCTCTGACGTATAATCTTTATGCGAGGAAGTTTTTCTCCATACTCCACATTCAGTTTTCTGGTGGATTTTTTTAGCATGTTGGCCAATAGGGAAAGAGAGGCGTATACAGCCTCGTTGACATCAACGGAGCTTTCGTGTCCGGGCATGTCCTGACGGGCAAAATCCTTCAGGCCGCTGACGATATCTTTGATTCTGGCGGCACCGTCCATTATTCCGTCAAAAAGGCTTGGGATTGTATCCCGCATTTCCTGATAAGGCAGACCGGCAAGCTGCATTTCCGGTTCTTTGGAGTACAGTTCATCAATGTGCGGCTGAACTGCCTGCCAGACCTCCTTGATTATCGGTGCGTTGAGCATTATGAAATTGGTCGGATTGTTGATCTCATGCGCGACTCCGGAAACCAGAATGCCGAGCGACGCCATTTTATCCGCCTGAATAAGCTGATTCCGTCTGAGTTCAGCTTCTCTCGCTGATTTCTTACTTTCTGTTATATCTGTGAATGTCGCGATATAATAGAGCAGAATACCGCTTCCCGAAAAAACCGCCTGACCGGAGACGAGTACATTTCTACGTCCGTTGCGTTTTCCGATTATTTCAATTTCAAAGAATGAGCGCCTTCCATGCGATTGGCGTACTTTTTCTTCCCGGTACATATCAAGATATTTTGAGTCAAGATAATCATCAGGATGTGTTCCGAGCAGCTCTTCCGGCAGGGTAGCTTCGAGAATTTCGCACATTTTGGGATTGACAAAGAGTATTTTCCCTTCTTCGGAAACTCTCCATATGCCGACCTGCAGATTGACCGCCAGGATTCTGTACATTTCTTCACTGTGGCGCAAGGCGGATTCAGCAACCTGACGGGCTGCGCTTTCTTTCTTGAATTCTTCGATGGTTTTTGAAAGGCTTCGTTCGACCGCTTTCAAGTTGCTGATGTCGGTTATGCCTGCAAAAATGCAGTCCATGCTCTGAAATTCGGCGTGTCTTGTGTGAGCCGCTGCCGAAAAAGAGTATCCGCTGCATTGCTGCATCTCGAAATCAAAATTGTCTTTCAGCTCTTCACCTTCCGAACACATTTCCTCAATGATTCCCGGCGCTTTCAGGAAGTCTTCCATGTTCCATTCCGAGTGATCTTCCTGAGATATGCCTAGAAGTGTTTTTGCCTGTGGATTCATAAAGAGAATTTTGTGAGAATTGTGCTTTTCAAAAATACAAAGCGCAACCGGACTGCTTTCTGTTATTGTTCTGAAACGCTGTTCGCTTTGGCGAAGGAATTCTTCAGCCTCGCTTCTGAGCTTAATTTCTTCCCTTAGTTGCAGGTTGGCTTTCAGAATTTCATTCGTGGCTTCCCGGACTCTGTCTTCAAGATAATCTTTGGATTCAAGAATTCTCTGTTCGGCATCTTTCTGGTCGCTTATATCCATTTCGGTTGTGATTAGTCCGGCGATTTTACCTTCTTTGTCATAAAAAACAGATTTCGTGACCATCATGTGGCTTATCTGCTGAGTCGCTCCGGTGCAGAGCGGAGCCTCAAAAGAGAACATCCCTCCTGCTTTAAGGAGTTTTCTGTTTACTATTCTGAGCAGTTCAGCTCTCTCATGAGAAAATACGTCCGCAACTGTTTTTCCTACAATTTCCTCTCTGGTTTTTTCCGAAAGGAGTTCCAGAGCCATATTGCATCCGCTGATTTTCTGGTCGGGAGTCTCGTAATATACCGGAAACGGAATTGAATCTATAAGTATTTGTGTAAATTCATTGGACGTATTCCATGACTCATTTCGAGGGCTTTCATTTCTGGGCGGTGTCATAAGATATCCGGCGAGCAGATAGAGTTTTCCGTCCGTCGATTTTACGCCTACGCCTTTTATGATAACAGATTCAGGAAGTCCGTAAGTTTTTTGAGTTTTTACCTCGGCGTGAAGCATTGTTTTCTGTCCGTTGATATACCCCGTTACGTTTTCCATGAAAACAGGCATGGATTCCGGGCTGAGAAGTTTGTTCCAGCTTATGTTCGATTTGTTGGCTGGACTGCCGTTAAGTTGTATTTGCACCTTGCCATTTTTTATGTGCCATAGCCAGCTTCCGAATCCTATTTCACTAAAGGCTGCTTTAAGTTGTTCGGCATTTTCCTGTGTTATCTTTTCCCGGCAAGTTTTTATTTCCAGATACTTCAAACTTTGAGCTGTTCTTGAAACCGCTTTTTGAAGTCTGCACAAGGCGTCACTGTTTCTTTTTACGCAATCGGAAGGAGCGCTGGAAAAAATGCATATGGATGTATCATTCTGTTCATTGAATTCGAGTTCAAAAAATATGGCAGCCTCAAGCTTGTCGAGTTGAGCGTTAACTCTGACTCCGCATACATGCAGACATTCCGCTCCGGGGATTTTTGTCAGCATTGGAACTGCTGTTTCTATTGCATTGATAATTTCAGCTTCTTCCATGCCGCAGGCTGCGCCCCATTTGTTGCAGAGCGTGATATGAGATCTTATTTGCCTGTATTCTGCGATGCCTTCACAAAACGGCAGGTACAGGATTGCCTTGCAGAGCCTTTTGAGAAGCTCCTGCTGATTCTCTGCATAAAGCATGGATTCTATATGTGCGTTCAGTTCCGAAGTATTTCTGTTCACCGCTCGCCCCCGCTTTTTCATTCTGCCATAACTTTGCCTCAGTATTCTCTACTTTTCAAATGAATTTTCTCATCTGCTGGAAAAAATCAGAAAATGAACTAAATTACATCTCATTATTATTATATTTCACTTGAAAGGATGAATGCAAGCTTATGAGTAATGTTAACAAGTCCGAGGAACTTGCAAGTGCAGCTTTAAGCGACTTTGAGAAGTTCGAACTTTTTCTCTCAGAAAAATGGAGAATGCTTCTTGGCATAGCTGTTTCTATTGTTGTCGTTATTATGATGGTTACGGTTTATTCTGTTATAGCCAAGAATTTCGAGGCAAAGGCTGTTAATGCCATTAGTGCCGCGAAGTCTCAGGCCGAACTCAGAACTGTTATCGGAAAATACAGTTCATATCCTCAGGTCAATTCAGCGAGAATACAGCTCGCATCCATACTGATTTCCGAAAAAAAATATGAGGATGCTATCAAAATATATAAGGATATCGTTGCTTCGAATGCACCTGAAATACTCCGCTGGAGAGCTCAGGCCGATATCGGCTATCTCTTTGAAGATCTCGGAAAGTATGATACCGCAATCGAAACTTTTGAGACTCTTGCCAAAAACGCTTTCCTGCCGGAAATCATGAAGGCCGAAGCCGGTATTGCCGCCGGACGTCTTTATCTTAAGATGGGAAATAACGGAAAAGCCAGAACTCAGCTCGAAGATGTAAAGAAAATGCGCGTGCCGGTCTGGTCTGCTCAGGCTGATTACCTGCTTGACAAAGTCCCGGCTCCTGCTCAGCAGAAGCCGGAACCTAAAAAGGGATGACGTGAACTCTCTTTCCCATCGTCAGGAATCTTTATTAAGGGCTCTTTATACCCGTCACGGGCGTAAAAAGAGCCCTTTCTGCATTTCGGAAGGCATCCGCCCCTGTGTCGAGATTGTCAATTATGCACCCGATATCATTGAATTCGCTGTTTGTCGCGAGGATTTTGATAGTACTCAAATACAACGGGAGCTGATCCCAGTTCCCGCTAAACTCTTTGACAGTCTTTCTTCTCTTCAGTCATCTCAGGGGCTTATTTTTGTTGTCAGGAAGCCGGAGACTGAAGGTGTTGCACTGCCTCCGCCTATTTCTCCTTTTATTGTAGTCCTTGACAAGCTTGGTGATCCGGGGAACTTCGGTACGATTCTCAGAACCGCGCGCTCGGCGGGACTTCGCGATATATGGTATACAAAGGGCTCGGTTGATCCTTTTAATGAAAAGGTGATACGTGCTGCCACCGCTTCGCAGTTCCTCATGAATCTGCGTGCTTTTCCCGATCTTCAGAGTCTGAAAACATGTCTTGATGAATGGTCTTATAACAAAATTTTCAGAACTGACCCGCATGAAGGCTTAAGCTGTTTCAAAGCTGAAAATCTTTTCTCCAAATCGGCAGTTATTTTCGGTAGTGAAGCTCATGGAGCATCCTCTCTTGCCGATTCCGTTCCTCTTACAATTCCAATGCCCGGTGGTGTTGAATCCCTTAACGTAGCTCAGGCGGCGACCATAATACTTTTTGAATACGTCCGCCGCCAGCAGCTTTGATCATCAATTGGGAACATCAATTTTGATTGGAACTCTATTCGGTTCCCTCAGCCTGATTTCGTCCAGCGGCTGAGCGGTCGGGTGTGAAATTATTTTTTTTGCGCTGTCGGCGATTTCACTGACAGCTGCGCTCATGACTTTTTCGGCTGCCGCCAAGATTTTATCAGGGTCAAGAACTACAGTCATTTCTCCGTTTTCGCCTTTGGGCGGTTTTATGACACTTTTCGTGAAGCCGCCGCCAGCACATATGAT
>JAKJHH010000082.1:0-6074 GCA_022703965.1 Verrucomicrobiota bacterium | reverse complement strand
GGGACATCCTCAATTCTGTCCTCGTCAAATTCAATTACGTCATCCAGCTTGTCCGCAAGTATGCCGAAAGGTCCGCTTGCCGAGGTCAGCACTATTATTTCGCTACCGCTTTTTTCTTTTCCAAAAAGAGCCTGAATGTTGATCACCGGAGTTATACGGCCTCGGAATGTTATTGCACCCTCTATTGCCTGATGGGCTCCGGGCATCTCGCATGTCAGGGTGTCCATCGGCAAGGCTTCGAGGGCTCGCGAGGCTTCGATTCCATAGCGTGTTTTTCCGGCAAAGAAAAGGGCAATTTCCTTTTTTCTGCCTTTTCCGCTGTCGCCTGTGAGTCCTTTTTTGTTTTTATCCGGCGTGTTTTCCTTTTTGTCTTTTTCGATTGCTTCTCCAACTTTGATGAATATGAAAGCAATTATATCATTGTTGTAGTCATTGCTGTTTTTGTATTCCCTGTAGCCTGACGAGCAGCTTGCTCCAACCGTGTAATAATGTCCGCTCATCTCGATTATGTTGCTGATGCTCTGGCCTTTTTCTAGCATCAGAAACTCGGAAGGAATGTTCAGTTTGCTGCCCGGAGGATGCCTGTCCGGTTTTGTAGATGAGATTACCATGCCGGCCTTGTCGCAATAGGCTGCAAAGGCATCGGCTCTTGACGGCATTGCATCGCGCAGCATGTTTTCAAATTGAGGGGCTGAGTCAAAGATGAGACCTATTCCGCCTGTAATTTTCGAAGGATCACTTATGCCTCGAATTGCGGCGTTATAAATATAGGTTGGACGCTCGTTGTAAAGCTCCGTTTTTATGAAAGGGGAAACGCAATAGTGCTGAGGGCTTTCAAGTTTGAGGACTTTTTTTGCAAAATCCGCTTCGATCCTGCGCCCTTGCAGGTCAAGATTACGTTCGCTTTCGTCTCTGCACGAGCTGGCAATGATTTTTCCATTTGTATCATATACGAAGATTCGTGTATAAACGGTATATAGCTTGTTAAGGCTTTCCAGAAGAAATTTTGCTTTTGTGATTTCTTCGTCGGATACCCGCCCTCGTTCTGCGGATTTCTCCATTATCCTGCGCAGTTCCGATGACATTGCCCACCAGCGGCAGTCGTCAGCTCGCTCGTAGAGGTTTCTATCCATAATGTCAATGGCGAGCCGAGCCTGAAACTGAACGTCATCCAGACTTGATGATATGACGGTTTCATAAAGTTTTTTGATTGTGTCCGCAAAAACCGCATTGGTTTCGCCGCCTGTTTTGCTGATTTGTCGCAGGACGGGTTTCAGACGGCTTTCTTCTGAGCCGGACATGACCTGACCGTTCCAGACGACGCGTTTGAGTGCCGAGTTTATGATTTCCGCACGGTCGGCAATATCGCCGAGAGCTGTGGAAAATTTATCGGACTGGGCAAGGATTCCTTCCAGAACTTCGGGCTTTAATCTATTCAATGTTTTTGTTTCGCTGTGTCTGAAGGCCGTATCACAGGGGATCATCGCATGTCCTGACCAGTCTAATCCGTAGTAGCCTTGATAACCCTTGCTTTTGCAAGTCTTTGCGATGAATTCACGGCCTCCGTATTCAATGATTCTGAAATCTTCTTCCTCAGCGCTTTTTTCCAGTCTTGCTCCGATGGGCAGGTTTATCTGGTCGCTGGAGGATATTACCTGTCCATTCTTATTCAAAATGGCGATAATGCTCTTGTCTCCGTCTTCCTTGAGTTTTTTGAATATCCCGGCCATTTCGTCGTCGAAGCGAAAGCAGAGACAAAGGAGTCCCAGAACAGGAGAATTTTCCTCATCCCCATCCTTGATTTTGCAGGAATATATTAGGGATTGATTTTTATTCTTCTGTAGTCCGCTGAAGCCGAATGTTTCGACAAAAGGAGCATCTGACTTGAAGCTGTCATCTATCAACGGTTCATTAAAGCAACAGCGTGATATTTCATTGGCAGGATCAAGATGCGCTTTTACACAGGCATCGTTGCCGAGCAGAATTATTTCTTCATAGACAGTATACTTTTTTCTGTATTCTTCCAGACGGAGCTGAATTTTCTGAACTTCGTCGTCAGAGGGGAATTGCTTGCTCATGAATTGTCTTATGTCGTCGTCCGTTGCGAGAAAACCGACATCTGCCGTTCTTTCAAAAAGATTCCTTATGAGTATGTCTACGGCTACTTGAGCTTTTGAATTCAGGCGCAGAACTACCTTATTCAGATTTTCTTTTATAAGGGCAGGTATCAGACGGGTTTGCAGTTCTCCGAATTCTCTCTGAGTGCTTTTCATGCAGGGAAGGGTGGTTTTGGCTTCTTCAGGACAGGTTACTTCTGCAAGCCTTTCAATATGTTCCCAGGCATCATTGAGGCTCAAAAGTTTTCTTTCGCATTTCTCCACATCCGGCATATGACGGATCAAATCGTTGCTATTTTCCACAGGCATTATTATCCCCTTTTTCAAATAAGTGCAGAATACAGCCCTCTTCCATTGTTAATATTATAATTACATGAAAGTCAAATGCAATAGTTTTTTTACTTATTTGTTTTAAATAAGTTATTTGTTTCAAAAATGTAATGTTGTTTGGTTGTTGCTTTTGTTCTATATTTTATTTGTAATAAATGTCTTATGGCAGAATTGGGTGTGCGAAGGATTCTTTGTTGAAAATTAATTCATAGTAAGCGCTGTGTTTGAAGGGTATAAGGATTGACTCTTGTTAATTAGGAATGAGTTAATCTATAGAAAGGATCTGCGTATGTTTAGAGATCAATCAGGGAGAGGGTAGTCCAACGGTTTACGATTTGCAAAGCGCAGATAATTTTTATATCCTGCTTCTTTGGCCAGTGCTATTGATGTCGTGAAATCAGCAGCTACCTGAGACGGGCCGTGAGCATCTGACCCGAAGCATATTTTTACGCCTTTTTCCTTGGCAAGTTTTAAAATCCCCATTGAAGGATATACTTCTCGCGCAGGTTTTCTCAATCCTGAGCTGTTGATTTCCATGGCGATGCCGCGTTCCGCAGCTTTTTTCAGTATGATTGACATTTTATCCATGAAATTGTCGAGAGAAGGAGGATAAATGGCGAATTTTTTAGGCAGATCAATGTGTCCGATAATATTGATTGAAGCATGGGAAACCATGTCATAGAGCTGCTCTGCGTATTCATTCCAGACTTTATCAGGCATTCCCGGACTATTCCAGACCGGAATCGTTGCCGGATGGTCAAATGGGAACTCGCCTGTATGATGGATTGAGCCTATCAGATAGTCAAATTTTTCATTTTCCAGATTCGGGAGTACTTCATTCATTCTGCCCGGTACCCAGTCGATTTCAAGACCGTAACGGACAGTTATGCCAAGTTCATTATTCTGAAGTTTCTTGACGATTTCGCGATACTGAGCGTATTCCGATACGTACATTCTGGATTCCTGATCGAATCCTTCCGGCCAGGGACAATGATCGGAAAGCCCAATCTCATCAAGACCGCATTCAAAGGCGTGTTGCAGATAAGCTTCCGGCTGACCCTCGGCATGTTTACACAGGAATGTGTGTATGTGATAGTCAGCCGGCAGTTTATTCATGAGATGGCCTGTATTTGCCTCTGCAAAGCCGATACGGTCTGTTTGAAAGCCGGATCGGTGTTCATGGAGTCTTCTATTTCCTTGACCGCGTGTATGACTGTCGCATGATTTCTTCCTCCGAATTCAAGACCGATTTCGGGGAAGGATTTATCTGTCATTTTTCTTGTAAGATACATGGCGATCATACGTGGCTCCGCGATGTTTTTAGGACGTTTCTTTCCTATGATATCGTGGACGTGAATGCTGAAGTGTTCGGCAACTCTTTTCTGAATTGTTTCCACTGTGATCTTGCGGGTCATGTTTTCCTGTTCAAAGAGCTTTTTGAGCAGCTGTTCCGCTGTTTTCAGCGTTACTGCTCTGTCTCTTGTGACTGAGGAGTAGGCGACAAGTCTTATCAGCGCTCCTTCAAGGATTCTGATGCTTGAACGTACATTTGAAGCTATGAAATTCAGGATGTCATCGCCGAATTTCACGAGGTGGGATTCCTGCTTCATTTTGAGAATCGCAAGACGTGTTTCAAATGAAGGAGCTGTGATTTCAACAGCTACACCTGATTCAAAGCGTGTGACCAAGCGTTTTTCCAGACCTGCGATTTCCGACGGCTGTTTGTCCGAGGTCAATATGATCTGGCTGTTCTTGTGAAAAAGAGTGTTGAACGTATTGAAAAATTCTTCCTGAAGCTGAGCCTTGTTCGCAAGCTGATGAACGTCATCGACAAGAAGAACATCGGCTGTCCGGAATCTGTTTCTGAACTCTGAATGTTTACGCTGCTGAAGGGAATCAACATAGCAGTTCAGGAATTCTTCGCATGTCACATATTCAATCTGTGCATTCGGATTACGATTCAGAGTTTCGTTAGCCACTGCCTGAAGAAGGTGGGTTTTTCCGAGTCCGGTTCCTCCGTATATATAGAGAGGATTGTACGCTCCGGGTGTACCGGCTGCTGTCATTGCTGCTGCATGAGCGTAACGGTTTTCCTCGCCGACAACAAAATTTTCAAATGTATGACGCGGATTAATCCCGTTGTGTATGCGTTTCTGCGCCGGAACCGGTGTCTGAACTGTTTCAGTATAACGGGGGGAAGTTCTGGGTTCTTCTTTTGCAGGTATGGCGCAATTAGCGGCAGGAGCTTTCGCAATATGACCGCTTTCAAAGTCAATGGTATAAGCCTTTCCGCCTGCTTCCTGAATTGCGCTTGCGAGTATGTCTTCATAGTTGTTCCTTAGCCAGTCGGCAAAAAAGTCGTCCGACACTCCAAGAATTATCCGGTCATTATCCAATCTGACCGGTACTATGTTGGCAAACCACTGCTCAAACGTTGTTGCGCATATCTTATGTCTCAGGATTTTACTGGCCTCAGCCCAGAGTCCTGAAATCTCTGTCAACGCGTGGGACATGCTGTCTCCCCGTCCTTTCCTCTCGACTTATTCACAGTTTTCTTGAGCTTCCTGATACTCTCAGGAATTTCAAGAGAGCTGTGAATCAAATATTTACGTTTTTTTTATAAAATTTTTTGTTTTA
This sequence comes from Verrucomicrobiota bacterium, assembly GCA_022703965.1. Lineage (GTDB taxonomy): Bacteria > Verrucomicrobiota > Lentisphaeria > Victivallales > UBA1829 > JAKJHH01. The sequence goes on along the minus strand of JAKJHH010000082.1, from coordinate 990 downwards.
AGGCTTGACGTTAAAACCGCGTTTTTGAGGCCGTTTAAGCCCGAAAAGCAAGTGGTTTTTACGCAATCCTAACTTTTTCCACACTTTGCCTGTATGGAATCCATCACCGCCATATAGCTTATCCGGATATCGTCCAAAATAAGGCAGTTACAGCGACTTTCGCCTTGATTTTGAAAAGTTATTAACAGCTTGTTAACAGCCTCTCTTATTCCCGCAGGCGACAGTACACAAATCTATCCGGAAATCATAAATTAGCAAGCCTTTTTTTCAAGATAATTCATAAGTCTTTGATAACGTATTGAATTATTTTTATATGATTCCATATTATATGCTGAACATCAAATATCAAAGCAGGATTTCCTGATTATGGGTAAAAATAGAGTTTTATATATAACAGATTACTGTTTAACTCCTTATGAGAAAATTTCAAGAGCCGGAATCCTTTGCGAAGGAGAAAAAATACTCGGAATCGGCGGCGCTTCCGCTTTTACCAGGGAACCTGGGCTTGAAGTTATCGAAATGCCGGACTCTTATGCAGTTCCGGGCTTTATCGACTGCCATATTCATGGCGCGGGAGGTTTTGACTCCAGTGCCGCTTTTGAAGAAGGATCTGATATTGAGGCAATGTGTAAGGTTCTTGCTTCTCACGGCGTTACATCCTTTCTTCCCACAATGGTCGCTGCTCCGCGCAAGAATATGCTTATGAATGTATCCGCGCTCGCTTCCATGATAGAGGATGAGCATCATGGCGCGGAACCTTCCGGTATTCATGTCGAAGGGCCTTTCTTCAACAAACTGAAGCACGGTTCACAGCAGATTGAGAACATCATGGATATCGACCTTGGCTTTGCAAAAGAACTGATTGCGGAGGGGAAGGGGCGCATAAAGATAATGTCTTTTGCTCCTGAACTCGAAGATTCGGATAAACTCATTGAACTGCTTCTGGAAAACGGTGTTATTCCTTCTATGGGCCACAGCATGGCGACTCAG
>JAKJHH010000081.1 GCA_022703965.1 Verrucomicrobiota bacterium | reverse complement strand
TCTCATCGTCACTAAAAAGCTCCATGATGGATGCCGAATACACAATATGTTTGATATTCAGGATTCCGAGAAGGTTCACAGCCCTTTCAACGGAATCTATTGTTTTACGAAGTCCGTAATAACCGGAATTTATAAGTTTCAAGATTTGAGCGACAAGCACCTGATCCTTCTCAATCGCGGGAATCAGGTGATACATTTTAACATCTTCATCTCGGAGAAGAAGCATAACCTTCATTACATTTGCTGAAGGCATTGGAAGATTCTGCATTTCCTTAATTTTTTTAAGGAGCATCTTCTTCTCGATTTCAGATGTTTTCAAATTCTGGGAAAGGATGTTTCCAACTGCCATTTTTATACCAGTTTCAATATTGTTTCAGGAATATTATCCAGATGGACGATATGATCCACCCCGCCGTGAATGACTGCTTCCTTGGGCATGCCATAGACAATGCAACTCTGCTCATCCTGAGCAATATTCATAGCTCCTGCATCATGCATTTCCTTCATACCTTCGGCGCCGTCATTTCCCATCCCGGTAAGAATAACCCCCAGTGCCTTGTCGCCGGCGCAAAGGGCGACAGACTTGAACAATACATTAACAGACGGACGATGTCGCGAAACAAGAGGCCCCTGTTTCACCTGCACATAATAGCCGCCTCCGTTCTTCTTAAGAAGCATATGATAGCCGCCGGGAGCAACCAAAGCACGGCCCGGACATGCGATATCCCCATCCTCTGCCTCTTTTACTTCAATGCGGCAAAGCTCATTGAGTCTGTCCGCAAAAAGCTTCGTAAAATGTTCAGGCATATGCTGAACGATCACAATAGGAGGAGTGTCCGGCGGCAGTTCCGTAAGAATTGACTGAAGTGCCTGAGTGCCTCCGGTGGAAGCTCCTATTGCTATTATGCGTCCGCTTTTCGGAGTCAGTTTCCTGCTTACGGCAAGAGGCTTGGCAATGGACGAAGATGTCGGCATATCGTCCTGAGCTCTCGGCCCGAACTTGCTGGTTCCCTTGAGCAAAGCGGCGCTTTTTATTTTATCAATGAGCTCGATGGACAAATCGCCTATTGAATAGGCTGAAGTAGGCTTGCACATGACATCCACAGCGCCATAACTCAGAGCATCAAGAGCAGCCTTGCTTCCCTGTCCTGCTACAGATGATATTATGATCACAGGAATCGGATAATGCTTCATCAGTTTTCTAAGGAAGGTAATCCCGTCCATTCTCGGCATTTCGATATCCAGAGTAACGACATCAGGATCAAGCTCGACAATTTTGTCTCTGGCGATATAAGGATCCGGCGCGGTTCCCACTATTTCTATTTCACTGTCTCGTGATAATTCCCGTTCCAGAAAACTTCTTACAAAAGCCGAATCATCGACTATCAGAACTCTAACTTTTTTTTGCGCTGAAAATATTCCCATATAGTATTTTGAGGCCTCACAGAGAATTTATTTCGGCTCTTACGAGCAATATTTCGCCTTCGGCCTTATAGGCGAAGACATCGGAAGAATCCTTGAAATTCCGGAACTCTTCGGCTGACATGGAACGGACTTCAGGAATCGTCAGATCAAAAACGGCGCTGGTCCCGAAAGCCTCTGTTATGACTCTGCCGCAAAGCACGTTAGCTATTTCGCTGATGGTATCATTTTTCTGCTCAAGCACGGCTGGAGAATCAGCATCCTGCCCAAGCATGTTTCCGGCAATCGCAAGACAGAGCTTTTCGGACATTGCCAGCTCAACGCAACCGCTTGTTGCAAGCTCTCCTTTGAAACTCAGTTCCGCATGCAGATAGGCGCGGCCGGGAAAAACAAAAAGATGACGCTTGTCTTCCACCGGCTCAGGAAAGGTAAATGCCGCAAGTTCAAAAACCGGACAGACAGAACCGTTAAATATTTTTCTGTAGTCGTATGCCATTTATGCCCCCAGCACTTCTTTAAAGACACGGCCTATCTGCTCAGGTGTAAAGGGTTTGCGGATATATCCGCGAACTCCCTTACTGCGAAGATAATCTATACGGGTATCACTGCCCTCGGTCGAAATCACCAGAACAGGAATTTTCTGCATAAGTCCATCGCGTTCAAGATTGTCGATCATCTCAAGTCCATTCATCACAGGCATATTTATATCCGCGAAAATTATATCCACCTGTTTAGAGGCCACTATATCCAAGGCCTCCTTTCCGTTTCCTGCAGAGTATACCTCGCCTATCGGAACCTTGCAAAGCATTATCACCTTGCCGATTACCGAGCGGACTACTGATGAATCATCTACTATTAACACATTGAACGACATATTAGAAAACGTCCCTTCAGGAAAACATATCTTTTAGTTCGTCACGTTTGATCTGAACGCTACATATTATATGCTCAAGGACATCCACATCAAGCTTATATTTCTCGAAAATGTTGTCCGATATCTTGTAATGCAACCCTTCATTGCCTGTACCGATTCCTTCCATCATTGTCAAAGCATCGGCTATGTGAACTATTTCTGTCACAACGTCCCCGTCAGCTTTTTCGGGCTCATGATGATACATTATCGGCTTTTCAAAAACTTCGGGCAGATTCCAGGCCTTGAGAAGTATCATACCTGCCTCGGTATGGTTGACTCCGAGCTTTTCCTGCTCCGCCTGAACAAAGGAAATCCCCTTGCTCTGCGCGTAAGATATGATCTCTTCGGGATTAAGCTGGATAAAAGATGCCAGTGCAATTTTGCCTATATCATGGATAAGAGCCGCCGTAAATGCATGAGGCGGCAGGTTGAGTTTTAAAATTCTTTTGATTTCATCCGTATATATTGCCGCCGTCACAGCCGAGCGCCAGAGTTCTCCGGGCGGAATATCGTAACCCGCCACAGGCAGATTCATCACAGGCGCCATCGATGAACCGATCAGCATCTGAAGTATGTTTTTCGCTCCGAGGCGTACCATCGCCTCCTGCAGAGACGTGATCTTACGCTCCGCCGCAAAGGCCGAAGAATTGACGAGCTTCAGAATATTGGTTGTCAGTCCGGGGTCATACTCAATAAGACGGATGGCTTCCGAAAGATTCTTGTCCTGATCCTGAAGAAGGCGGATAGCCTTCGCGGCAGAGACCGGAATCGCCGGAATACTCTTGATTTTTTCTATAAGTTTCTCTCTTATATCGCTCATTTGAGATCAACCTCTTTTCCACCGGACTTCACGGTTGTCTTTCCGGTATTCATATAAAGCGACAAAGTTCTTGACGCCGTACCGTAAACATCCTCTGCCGCAATCAGAAGATTATTCTTCCACAAAACTTTGCGGAGCACTGTATAATTTCTTTCGCCGATCTTAAAAAGCCCCTTTTCATCAAGAAGAGAAGCTGCTCCGGCTACTTTTATCACAAGATTGTTTCTGGTGGCGCCTCTGTTGAAGAGTTCCTGCAAAAGAATGGTCAGGCCTGTATCTGTAAACATGCACGGCTTCAGCTGGGCTTTTACAGGATCGATTTTTGACAGCGGCAGCATACAATGAACTATCCCGCCTACTTTAGCCACGGGATCATATGCAGACACGCCCACACAGGAACCGAGCGAATAAGTCACCACGGTATCCGATGCGTCTGCTGATACATACATTTCAGATATGCCTACAACCCTAAGCAAAATTCAGTCCCCCTGCCTTTTTCCGCTTTTGCGACGCAAACCGGCAAGTTCTTTTTCAAGGCTCGCCACTTTTTTCTGTTCTTTCAGAAAAGACTCCTTATACAACATAAGTTCCGCTGCTTTAGCGTGCAGGATGTCCTCAAGTTCAGCATTTCTGGCCTCAAGTTCCTTGACGGCCTCGCCGGCTGCCAGCAGATATGCCATAGGCCCCACTTTTCCGCATGGTGACAACTTCTTTATTCTGCTGTCTTTTTTTTCAGCCATGAATTTGCCTCTCCCTCTCCTGCTTCCTTTACTATATTATTATCACGGAAGATGCTTAAAGCAAAATAATTTTTCTTTTTTACAGTTTTTTTTATATTAGAGCTGATTGCGGTGCTCAATGAGCCTTTTATGAATCTCAGGCCAAACGACCTCTGTAATTAAATGGCTTAGCAGGCAGATCCATATCTGCAATCTCCTCATATTCAGAAAGTTCCCCCAGGGACTCCCCAGGATCATAGAGGCTGTCAGGCATAAGAAAACTCAAAGCGGAAAACTCATCATACTTTATTGTATAAGCGTCTTCGTTAAAACCTTTAAGCTCCTTGACTCCAAGAATCGCACGGGTCACCAGCAGGGGAATTCTGCCCTTCCTGAAAAACTCAAGCTCGACTGGAGATTTTTCGTGGAAGTTTTCCATCTCCAACTTATCCAGTTCAAGCCAGATCTGTACTCTGGAAGCCCCGAGCGCCTTAGCCTCCAAGCCCGCTATCGAATTCGCGACTGGAAACGGGAAGGAGCAGTGAATTTTCACGTCTTGTAATTCCTTCAAAGCAAAAAAGCTATATAAAGAACGGAGCCGGAAAGCACGATGTCCATTCTCATAGAGCTCTCCTATTCTTTTTCTCAGCAGTTCAAGCTTATCTTCAGGGCAAAACTGAGGAAGGACTACTTCTTCATCCGCTGATGAGAAAGACTCAAAAATATCTCTTGCGTAAATAAGTCCCGGCTCGACCTCGCCCTGTGTTACAGAGGCAAACGCAGTTTTCACTGGCTTTCCTGTGTCTGAACAGCGATGCATTGAGCTGTAAGCGCGTTTAAAATTTTCCAACGCGAAATCAGCCGGACTCTTCAGCTCATTGAAATCAATTGCTGACTCAAAGCTGTCCTGAATCTGCTTTCTGAGTTCTTTCAGTACGCTGGCCGGAATAAAGATATCAGGATCAACTATGTTGACAGTAATAAGCCCGGGCTGATACGCCTCATTCCTCATTCTCATGAACTCATCTATGATCTGGGCGGCGGAAACCGGCTTTTTCGAGGCTTTTTCAAAGCGCCTTGCAGCTGAAAAGCGCCCCAGACGCTCAAGTCCCTTAACAGCGCAGCTCAAACCGTCGGAACTGACCGTAAGTTCAAAATCAAAGTTGAAAAGCGGCGGCAATGGAAGTGATTCGGCAAAAGCGCTCATATCGCGGCATGATTCGCCGATTCTGTAAACAAGATCGCCCTCTGACACATTCTTCGAGGAGCGAAGTACGCAAGTCTGTCCCGCAAAAGCCTTTACCTGATTCTGCCCGTCAACACGGATTGTGCTGACAGTCAAAGCCGGACCCTCATCGCCTGCCGGACTCTGTATGCGAAGGCTGTCACCTGCATGAATACGGTCGGAGAGCTTGACGTTTATGGTATTGTTTCCGACGCTTTCCACAATTCCGCAGAATATTCCCGGAACTCCGGGCTCATCAGGACTCGTCAGCACAGAAAAATTCCCCGGATTCATAAAGCCGGACAAAGATTTTCGTCCTGGAGTCCTTTTGAGTATTTCTCCGGCTTCGGCAACTGAGGCTGCTTCTCCGGCTCCATCAATTATCTTGCGGTAAGCTTCAACTGTTTTTCTGACGTAATCAGGATTCTTCAAACGCCCCTCGATCTTGAAGGACGCTATCCCCATGCGCATAAGTTCCGGAATATAGTCAGGTACCGCCAAATCTTTCATTGAGAAGACAAAACGCTCTCCGGACTCCGTCTGGAAACGGCGGCGGCAGGGCTGACGGCATTTGCCGCGATTTCCGCTGTGACCTCCGCTCCAGGAAGAAAAGAGACAGGTGCCTGACAGAGAACAGCACATTGCGCCATGAATAAAGACCTCAAGTTCAACGGGACTTTTTGAGGCGATTGCGCTTATTTCATCCATACTGATCTGCCGTTCCAGAATTACTCGAGAGACTCCCATGGATGCGGCAACGGCAACTCCGTCGCTGTTATGTATGCCCATCTGAGTCGAGGCATGAATACGCAGTTCCGGAAAATATTCACGTATGATCCTGAGGACTCCTATATCCTGAACGATAACCGCATCCGCCCGGCAACTCTGGATATCGGCAATCATTGCGGCTGCCTCTTCAAGTTCAGATTCCTTGACAAGAGTGTTCAGCGTAACATAAACCTTTCTGCCGTTCTTGTGAGCGTAAGCACAGAGTCTTGCCAGTTCGTCCTCCTTGAAATTTACTCCCCGCTCGCGGGCGTTGAATTTGTCGAGTCCGCAGTAGACGGCATCCGCTCCCGCGTCAAACGCTGAAAGCGCGGTATTCATGTTTCCGGCCGGAGCCAGCAGTTCTGATTTTCGTTGATTCACAGGCAGACTTTCGTTTATAAAAATATTGCGTTAAGATAGCATTTTTTCGCTTTTTTTCAGGAGCATCTTCAAAGAGACTCTTCTTTTTTCGCAAATATACATATCATGATGTATATTGAAACACGTTTTTATCAATCGAGTTCTCTACATCTCAAGGAGATTAAAATGAACGGCAAATCAGACATAGGACTTATAGGCCTTGCGGTAATGGGGGAAAACCTTGTCCTGAATATGGAAAGCAGGAACTTTTCCGTGTCCGTTTATAATCGAACAGCATCCAGAACCGATGAGTTCCTCAAAGGACGCGGTGCAGGTAAAAATATCAAAGGCTTCCATTCCGCGGCGGACTTCACTGCAAGTCTCAAATCTCCCAGACGCATAATGATAATGGTGAAAGCAGGAAAACCCGTCGACGACACAATCGAAACACTGCTCCCTCATCTCGATAAGGGCGACATCATCATCGACGGCGGCAACAGCCATTACACAGATACGATCAGAAGAAATTCATTCCTGCGGGAAAAAGGACTGCTCTTTGTCGGCGCAGGTGTTTCCGGCGGTGAGGAAGGCGCTCTTAAAGGCCCCTCCATAATGCCCGGCGGCTCCAGCGAGGCATGGCCTCACATCAAGGATATATTTCAGGCTATCGCTGCAAAAGTCGACGATGGCAGTCCATGTTGCGAATGGGTCGGAGCCGACGGCGCCGGACATTATGTCAAAATGGTTCACAACGGCATCGAATACGGCGACATGCAGATGATTTCCGAAGCTTATTTCCTCATGAAGAAAGGGCTCGGACTCAGCGCAGAAAGAATGCGCTCCACTTTTGAAGACTGGAATAAAGGCGAACTCGACAGCTATCTCATTGAAATCACGGCTGAGATACTCTCTAAAACCGACCCCGAAACAGGCAAGCCAGTCTGCGACATCATTCTTGACGCGGCAGGACAAAAGGGAACCGGAAAATGGACAAGCGAAAGCGCTCTCACGCTCGGCGTCCCCTCGATGACCATAGCCGAAGCAGTCTTTGCCAGATGCATGTCCGCAATCAAGGAAGAGCGTGTCGCCGCCTCGAAAATACTTTCAGGCCCCTCAGGAAAAATCCAGACGGAACCTGCCGACAGCTTCATCAATGACATCAAAAATGCTCTTTATGCCTCAAAAATATGCTCATACGCTCAGGGTTATCAGCTCCTCAAAGCTGCCGCCCTTGAACAGAAATGGACTCTCAACTACGGAAACATCGCCCTCCTCTGGCGCGGCGGATGCATCATCAGAGCAAAATTTCTCGGCGAAATAAAAAAAGCCTTCGACAGAAATCCGAATCTCAGCAATCTGCTTCTTGATCCGTATTTCAAAAGCGAGATGGAAAAATGCCAGGCTTCATGGCGACGGGTCATTGCGGCTGCCGCCATGGCCGGAATTCCTATTCCTGCCTTCGCCAGCGCGCTTGCCTATTACGATTCATATAGAACGGCCGAACTGCCCGCAAACATGCTGCAAGCTCAAAGGGACTACTTCGGCGCTCACACATTTGAAAGAACAGACAAGCCGAGAGGGCAGTTCTTCCACTTCGGATGGACTGAAAGCGGCGGTTCAACAACATCAAGCTCATACAACGCATAATTCAGGAGTTTCTCAGTATGTCTTCAATCAGAAAATTCTTATCCCTAAGCGCCTCTGCCGCTCTCCTCTTTTCCATAGCAGGATGCACCCTCGAAGAACAAGAGGACGAAGGATTCTTTTCCCTCTCAGGCGAAAAAGCAAATATCGAACTCGATGAGCTTATCCGCAAAATGCAGAATGCCTCAGACCCGGCAGGAGCTTTCAGACACTGCCAGACATACAAAATGCGTCAGACTATTACATATCTTCAGGACGGCGGGCTTGTCACCTATTCTGTGGAAATCAAATATAAGGCTCCGGACAGGTTGAAAACAAGCAATTATAAAAATGACAAGGCGATATCATCCATCCTTATCAAAGGCGACAAGGCCTGGAATATTGATCCCGCAACAGGTAAATCCACCGAGTACACAGGCAAAGGACTTGAACTCGTCCGCAATTTCGCAGGAATGGGACGTCCAAGCTCAAACCTCAAAACTATTTTCCCGGATATAGAACTTTACTCCGTAACAGACAAGAATCAGGACTTCTACAAGCTCGTCTGCTATTCCAAAGGCGACGACGTGGCTCCTTACATTTTCTATGTCAGCAAGGATGATTTCCTCACCAAGAAGCTGGAAACCACCGTTTATACCGACAAGGGTAAATTCCCCTATGTTTCCGTAAGCTCAAAATTCAAGGATTTTGACCGCGTGAAAATCGCAACTGAAACTTTTGTGACATCAGGCTCTTTCACACAGAAATATGAAACGACCGCATTCTCTCTCAACGAAGATATTCCCGATTCCGAATTTGAACTTCCGTCTCCATGGTATCTGAATGCGGAAAGCACAAAAGCACAACCCAGTTCAAAATAAAAAACCTTCAGCAGGGAGTCCCCTAACATGACCGGAAAATGCGTTGCATTTTTTGCCCTCATCCTCTCGGCATTCGCCTTGAATGCCGCTCCTCTCCTCACAATTGACAAGCTTAATGATAAATCAACCTACAGAGCACTGAGCGGAAAAGACGGCATCAGCGGCAGTCTTCCCGCATTCTGGAGCGATAAGTCCGCATGGTCCGGCGCAAAAGTGAAATATTCATGTTCTCCAATCGGACTTAAAGTAGATTGCAGCTCCGAAGAAGGCATGATACAGCTGACTTACGACAAAAGCCCCTCTATCACAGAAAAAAGCTTTTTGAAGCTCACTTTGAAGGGGCTAAGCAAGTCTGACAATGCTCTGAAAATCGGAATCAGAGCAAATGCGGAATCCAAGTTTTTTGCCGCCGCCAGAATTCAGCTTTCCGAAGAACTCAAGGAACAAACAGTTCTCATGCGCTGCGACAAACCGACTCTCCCCTCAAGTCTCATGATAGAATCCTTTGTCCCGGCATCTTTTGAAATCAGCTCAATCAAGCTTGAAAGCATACCCGAAAGCGAGTACATCCCGGACTCCGTCAAAGCAGTCCAGCGCGACGACGAAGACTGGACCGCCCGCAACGCAAAACTTGTCGCCAATGCAGTAAAAACCAAGCCGGACATTCTCTTCGCCGGCGACTCAATTACGCAAAGATGGGAAACGGATGGCGCGGCGGCATGGAACAAGTATCTGAAACCGCTCAAAACCGCTAATTTCGGAATCGACGGCGACTTCACTCAACATCTTCTCTGGAGATTCAGGAATTCAGGTATCGGCAAGGATTTCACTCCTAAACTCGTAATCATGCTCATCGGCGTAAACAACACAGGCGAACTTAATCATCCTGACGATATCATCGCCGGCTTGAAAGCCTGTGTCAACGAAGTCCGTAAACTATCGCCTTCATCAAAAATCCTCATCCTCGGCATACTCCCCAACGGACAGGACGATCAGGAGATCATGGAAAATATCGCCTACATCAACAAAGGCTATGCCGCCTTGAGCGACAACAAAAATATATTCTTTGCCGACATCGGAAAATCCTTCCTGAAAAACGCTAAAGTCTCAACGACAATCATGCACGATTACCTGCATCTCACGCCTCTGGGCTACGAAATATACGGCAAGGAAATCTCAGTGCTGGCTAAAAAAACTCTGGACGCTAAATAATCAAGATGCAGCACGTAACGCTTCATTTCATCAGAGACCTGCTTGTTGAAAACAGCCGTAAAAAACGCCTTGAAGCACAGCTTTACCGATTCTCAAAAATTAATATCCGCGAAGATTTCCATTTTCCTGAACACAAGCATTCCAACTGCGAAATCATCATTCCGCTTTCCGACAAATATGAGTGCAAGCTGAACGGAACTATACTTTCAGCCGCCCCCGGGGAGCTCCTGATGATACAGCCGGGGGATCTTCATGAGGATTTCTATCACCGCGAAGGAGAACTGATTTTCATTGTCCTGACTCTCAGCGATTTTTCTGGACGTGTCTGGACAGGCGAAATCATGAAATCCAATGTATCTCCGACGCAGAGAACAAGGCTTATAGAAAAAAATTCCGCCACATCAAAAATACTTGAAGTCATGCTCTCGCTTGCCTCCGGAAATCCGCCCGGAACAATACAGGTTGAAAAACTTGCCGAAGCCTTTTTCTGGGAATTCATTTCCTCAATCCCGCAAGACTTCCTTTCCGACGCTTTTAAAGGGATAATAGGCGACAGCGCATTCCAGAATCAAATCAGCTCCTTTTTCATGTCAAAACTGAAAGGACAGCTAGATGTCAACGAGCTTGCAGCTACGCTTGGAATGAGCAAACGCGCTTTGGAATATAAGTTCAGAGAATCCTTCAACAGCAGTCCGGTTCAAACGTTCACAGCCTACAAAATGACCGTTGCCGAACAGATGCTTCGTCAAGGCGCATCCGTTAAAGCGGCGGCGGCTGAACTTGGCTTCAAGGATCAATTTTACTTCTCCACCGCCTTCAAAAGAATCAAAGGCGTCGCCCCCTCGCGCCTTAGCCCTAATTCCTGATTTCCCCGTGCGCTGGCGAAGCTGGAGCGCACTACTCGGGTGCAGGCGTCACGCCTGCCTTGCGCTAAATCGAATGTCTTTTGCGCTCCGCCCCATTCCCTGAAGCTGCTTCAAGAGCTATAATTTGTATATGCAAAAACATACAAAGGACAGCCATGCAAGCTGATTTAAAATCACCATTGAAATTTAAAATAAACAGAGTCAAACGACTCTACACAGGCGGCAGCGGAATCGACAGAATGAGGGGAATTCAAAATCCTTCGGACAATGAATTTCCTGAGGACTGGATCGCCTCATGCGTCGAGGCCAACAGCCGAGGCTTCTATGCTCCGGGTCACGGCCTGAGTACAGTCATCGACGAAAACGGAAAAGAGCAGTCTTTCCCGGAACTCCTGCAAAAATATCCGAGCGAACTTCTTGGAGAAAAACACGCAGAAATTTTCGGAAACGCTCCCGGCGTTCTAAGCAAACTTCTGGATTCAGCCATACGCCTGCCTCTTCAGGTTCATCCAGACAGGGTTTTAGCAAGAAAATCCTTCAATTCCCAGTACGGCAAAACAGAAGCATGGATAATTCTCTCGACGCGTGAAATAAACGGAGAAGTCCCCTATATACTGCTTGGCTTCAACGAAAAACTCAATGAGAAAGTTTTCAGGGAAGAATCCAAGTCAGGCATATACAAAACTGGACTCGAAATGCTTCACAAAATCCCGGTCAAGCCCGGCGATGTTTATGTGGTCTACGGACGTATGCCCCACGCCATCGGCCCCGGACTCACCATGGTCGAAGTAATGGAGCCGACGGACTTCACGATCAATCCTGAAAGCTTCTGCGGCGATAAGGAAATAGCACCTGAAAAGCGCTTTGCAAAACTGGATGTCGAAGAAGCTCTGGACATCTTCGATTATACTCCGATGAGTCTTGGTGAAGTCATAAAAAAATCAGTCCCTCCAAAACACATCATTGAATCTAAAAACTCAGGTACTCTTGAGCGCATAATCCCACGCAAGGAAGTCCGTTTTTTTGAGGCTCAAAGACTTAGTTTCAACGGCATCTGGAATTTTGATCTCACAGAAAAAACCTTCCGTATCCTTATACTCAGCGAAGGCCAAGCCATCCTGAGATCAGGAAAATCGAAAATAACTCTCAATGCAGGCGACAGCGTATTTCTTCCCTATTCCGCCGACAACAGCATACTCGACGGCAATGGAAAAATGACAATCATAATCCCACCTGAAAATAAGGATTGAAGAAAATGAGCACAAATAAACTTTTCAATACCCCCGGCACTTTTGTGACTGGAGTAAATTACTGGGCTTCTCATGCGGCAACGGAAATGTGGTCGAAATGGGATGAAAAAGTCGTCAGAAAAGACCTGAAGATTCTGGCAGAAAACGGAACTCAGATGATCAGAGTATTTCCGCTCTGGCCGGATTTTCAGCCGATCACAAGACTTTTTGTCGGTGACGGACGCGCTTTTGAATACCGCTTCGGCGAAGAAGAACTCCCCGACACTGAAGCCGGACGCGCAGGAGTCAGCGAGCTGATGATGGGACGTTTTGAGAAATTCTGCGATATCGCGGCTCAAAACAATATACAAATCATCGCAGCGCTTATAACAGGGCAGATGACTTATCGCCTCTATATGCCGCCGGGACTTGCCGGACTCAACCCGATCAGCGATCCTGAAGCCTTAATGTGGGAACAGCGTTTTGTACGTTATTTTGTCCGCCGCATGAAGTCACATAAAGCGATATGCGCCTGGGACTTCGGCAATGAATGCAATTACATGGGCAAAGCTCCGAGCGCAGCCGCTGTCTCTGTCTGGATGAACTCAATCACGGACGTCATCAAACGGGAAGATCCGGAACGTCCCCTGATCTCAGGCATGGACGGAACTGCTCTCGAAAATACTATCGATCATCCGGAAAATCCCGGACACTCCTACTGGTCGGCCTCAAGCCAAGCAGAATGCTGCAACATCCTCACAACACATCACTACATGATGTGGAAATCTGCCGGAAGCGATCCCTGCGACACAATCAAGCCGGGACTCTTCCCTGTCGCCGAAGCTAAAATGTATGGAGACATCACAAACAAGCCCTGCTTCATAGAGGAAATCGGCATGTGGCGTCCGATGATCGCCGACTTTGAGACAGCAGGACGCTATCTGAGAATGCTCTACTGGAATCTATGGGCTAACTCGAATGGAGGCCTCCTCTGGTGGTGCGCCTTCGATCAGGACAATCAGGACATAGCTCCATATGACTGGGAAAGTCCCGGTGTTGAACACGGCATGTTCGGTCACGACTTCAAAGTCCGCAACACCGGCAGCGAAATGAAAAAGTTCCGTACTTTTCTGGACAAGCTTCCATTCAAATCCATTCCTCGCTCTGAAGCCGACGCTGTCTGCATACTCGGAGACCAGCGTCAAAAATCAGGCAACATCGCAGCTTCAGCTTTCATTCTTGCCAACGAAGCAGGAATCAATATGCAATTCGCCCATGCACGCAAGGCAATCCCTGAAGCAAAATTCTATATGCTTCCTTCCGCCTGCGGAAAAGCAGGACTCTCCTCGAAAAACTGGGAAATACTGAAAAAGAGAGTCCATAATGGAGCCAGCCTCTACATTTCCATAGACGACTGCTATCTTCAGGGACTCACTGAACTTAGCGGAGCAGAAGTCCGCACCCGCGCCGAAAAAGGAGGAGAAACAACTTATCAGTTCGTAGTCGGAAAAGAAAAAATAAGCGTAAAACTCCCCTCGCCTATTCTCCGCACCATAAAAGTAAACAAGGCAGAAATCATAGGTTCCGACGATAACGGCAATCCGGTTTTCTTTGAGTCCAAATACGGCAAAGGCAGAGTCTATTATCTAAGCATTCCGCTCGAAAAGCTTATGATGGACAAGCCTTCCGCTTTCATAAACAAGGAGAGTTCGGACGCATGGAAAATTTACTCTTCCATGTTTACGAAAGAACTTTCTGAAAAAATCGTCAGCAAAAACAATCCGCGTCTGTCAGTCAGCGAACACAAAATCTCAGAAAAGGAAATGATCTGCATCGTCTGCAACAACAGTCCCGTTGAGGTAAATGAAAGTCTCCAGCTAAAATCCGGCTGGAAGCTGGAGTCCGCCTTCAGCAGCGACAAAAGCACTGCTAAAACCAAGCACGGACTCCAGCTTCATATTGAAGCAAATTCCGGTCTCTGTCTTCAGTTTAGTTCCCAGACCACTTAAACACCGGAAAGAGAGCCTGATATTCGCCTTTGAGCAAAGCCTGATAAACACACTGACAATTCTCAGGACGCTCAAAGGATGTCAGGCTCTCTGTTTTTATTTTACCGGATTTCATCCACTCCATCGCAGTCAAAAGGTTCTTAAAAATAGAATGAGAATGAAAGTCCGAACAGTGCATTGGAATTTCCCATTCCCAGCCACTTCTCAAGCAAATATATCTATAAAAAATGATATGAAGCAGATCATATGCAAAAATTTCGGTCTGCTTTTTCCATGGTACTCCAATAAGCACAAGTTCGCTTCCTTTTTCCAAGGAGCCAGCGGCGTTTAAAACAGCCTGTTCATGACCGGAACAATCAATTCCAAGCTGAAAAGTTCCCTTCATATCATCAGGAACAGTTTCAAAAGTTTTTATGCTGCAGGAGTCCAGAAAGGCACGCTTTTTAGCTGAGCTATCTACAGCAGTGACAAAGTAACCTGAAGCAGCAAAAATCTGAGCGCAAAGATTACCTACAGGTCCGAGTCCGCTGACAAGAACTTTATCCCCGGAACGAGCCTTTGTTGTAATAAGACTCGTCATTGAAATTCCCATAAGTCTTGCAAGTACAGCCCGTTCCGGAGGAAGCTCGTCAGGTACACGAAGACATCCACCGGCATCAGCAAGCTGAAAACTTCTATGCGATCCCATTGTAAAGGCAATATCGCCAGTCCTGAACGAAGTTACCGACTTGCCGCATTTTTCCACGCGAAAAACAGAAGCGTAACCGGGATATGCAGGAAAATTCTTTGCCCTATACACTGAAGCAAGCTCAGTGCCGGGGCTGACTGCTGAAAAAAGCGTTCTCCCGTAAATATGGGTATCCGGAAGCTCCTGAGGTATTTCGCATTTCACGAGCTCAGCCATTTCATAGGATGAAACTTGTATCACAGATCCATTCATAATTTTATAGACTCCTTTTCTGCTGTTTTTCTTATAAAAGCCGCAGCCTTGCGGTATTCTTCCGGACTTTTAAGATGCTCAAGCATCAAAGTAATATCCTTGCCAAGCGCGGAAAGAGCTCTGATCAACAACGGATACTCAAGATTCCCCTGCCCCGGCATTACTTCGTCAAGATGCACGGTGAGTCTGGGAGCAAGAGAAATATCCTTACAATGACAGCTTTTGATCCATGGCCCCAACTTGACTATGAAGTCCTTTATCATCGCCCCGTTTTCATAATAATTCGCAACGCCGGAAACAATATTGACAGGATCAAAATGGACAGCAAACGCCTGACGGTCAACGGCCTTTATAAGCTCAAGATAAGAGTCCGCGGAAAAAGGATAAATCCAAGGCATTGTCTCAAGTGTATAAAAAGTCCGTTCAGGCTTGACTGCATCAATGATCTCTCTCACGGACTCAACAATCATATCGAAAGTTTTCTTGCTGTAATTACGCGGATCAGGCCCGTCCCATTGTGCCGAACGTGAACCGGCAATATTGACGCAACAGCCGGCGCCTATACGTTCTGCGAGCAGCAAAGCGTCTTTGCACTTTTTTAAAGCCTGCCTGCGTTCTTCCGGATCATCAGAAATAGGATTGCTCCAGGCGCCGCATTCGGCGATGCGAATATCATTAGCTTCGGCTGCCTCGGCATAGGCCTTTACAAGCGAATAGTCGGCATCGGCTCCGACAGGACAGTACGCAGCAGTATGTCCTTCTTTCCTGATTGATGCAAGCCATTCTTCAGGATCTTTGTATTGGTCGAAAACAGGACCTCCAAGTCTCATAAACACTCCTATGATAATTTTCCACTTCGGTATCGAAGAAAGGTTTAATTTTTCACGAGTTTAAACTGCGTGAAGTCTT
>JAKJHH010000080.1:9758-15921 GCA_022703965.1 Verrucomicrobiota bacterium | reverse complement strand
TGCCGCCGAGCAGTACAACACGCTTCCGCATCAGGGGACGATGATTGCCGGAAAGTTCAAGCGCGGCTCCTGGGAATGGCCTCGTTATTCTGCATTTGAACGTGACCGTGTCCGCATTATCAATCTCATGCTTGATGCCGAGAAACTCATGCTCAAGGATGAAAAAGCTCCGGCTGCGGAAAAATCTGCTTTTTACATCAGTTTTGCTTCTCTTGTCAACAACCGCCAGCCTTGGAAGCTTCAGCTTCTTACAGATCTCAATGTAGTACCTGATTACGTTGAAGAGCAGTATGTAAACAACTCGAATTATCCCGCTCCTGTGGATATTTCAGGCAATCCATTGCTCTTTAAAATACCTGCATCTTTCGACTCCTCCGCCAATGACGGTGAACGCTGGCGCTGGATGCTCAATCAGAGCGCGCTGATTTATCCTCAAAGCGCATCGGCTACCGACTTCGTTTTTGCTGAATTTCTTCAGAGGCTTTATGGACGTCAGACTATAGGCGATAATTATCCCTTGCCTTATGCTTCCGAAGATGACGGTGATGATTCAGAAGAACTTGAGTCTTCCCCTGTTTTGAACGCCTACGCTTTTGAAGATCTCAATGACAGCGAATTTATTGCGCGTCTGGCTTCCGGAGTCAGAAAGTTTACTCTGCCTGATGATTACAACTATATCAAAATCTACAAAAAACTCGTTGCCGACAAAACATCCTATGCTCCGTATGCAATGGAAAAACTGGTTCATATTTATATCGAACGCCGCCAGCTTGCCGAGGCTGCATCTATCTGCCGTAATTTCCTTGCAAATTTTAAAGGTCGACATGAGCGTGAGCGTATTTCCGCAACTCTCAAGCAGATTACGGGCAACTGGGGACAGTTCGAGTCGCTCGGAGCTCTTTGCTCAGGTTCCGAGCCGCTTGTTCAGTTCCGCTTCAGAAACGCTCAGAAAGCTATGATGAAGCTTGAGCGTATCGACATGGATGCCTATTTGTCTGCCGTCAAGAAATACATACGCTCAAATCCAACTCAGCTCAACTGGGATAAAATCAATGTCTCCGATATCGGCTATTCGCTTGTAACTAAACAGCAGGGCGATTTTATAGACGAAAAAGTCGCTGAATGGGAACAGGTTTTGAAGCCGGATGCCAAACATCTTGATTCCATTGCATCGCTGAAAATACCTGAAACGAAGCCGGGCGTATATCTGCTTTCCGCTGTACTTCCTGACGGTAACAGTTCTTACATAATTCTTTATCTCGCCGACTCCGTGATTGTCCGCAAGAATTTGGACAACGGTTCTCAGCTTGTCTACGTAGCCGACGCAGTCAGCGGCGCACCTGTTCCAGAGGCATCGATCGAATTTTTCGGCTACCGCATGAAGTACCTTGATCCCGGCCTCGTCGACAGACTCAAAGGACGTCAGCACGACATCATCTGCTTTGAATTTGAGGGAGAAACTTCGAAGGACGGCATTTTTTCCACCGATCTAAAAGATAAGGACGCGAACAACTGCACCTGGCTTATAGTTGTAAAAGATCCTTCTGGGCGTCTCGCCTTCATGGGCTTTGAGGGAATCTACCGGAACAGCTACAGGTATGAAGGGATGCCTGTTAGTGAGAAAATCTTTTTCATGAGTGACCGTCCGGTATATCGTCCGGGCGACACCGTGAAATTCGATATGTGGCTTCAGCGCCCCTCGTATGATGGCGAAATGCCGTCTCCTTTTGCCGGACAGTCTGTGATTCTTGAGATCAGTTCTCCGGATGGAACCGTAGTTTCCACACAGAAATACACTGTTGATCAGTTCGGCTCTCTGAGCGGAGAATTCAAGACCGCAAAAGATGCTAAACTTGGTGTTTATTCAACAAGGATCAAGGATCGTTATTATAGTGGCGGTTCATTTAGAATAGAGGAATACCGCAAACCGGAATTCGAGGTGAAAGTCGAATCTCCTTCCGAACCTGTAAAACTTGGAGAAATCATTAATATTCCTGTCAAGGCATCCTACTATTCAGGCGGTGCTTTGGGCGGCGCCAAGATCAAGTACAAGGTTACAAGGAAATCTGTCACAGATGTTTTTTATCCCTTCTATGAATGGGATTGGCTCTACGGCAACGGCTCTGCGTGGCAGGGCTACGATTATGTCTGGTATCCCGGCTGGAGAAGCTGGGGCTGCATTGCTCCTTTCTACAGATGGTATCCTTCGCGCTACGAGCCGCCTGAACTTATTTCCGAAGGCGAATCCGTACTCGATGCAAACGGAACCTATAAAATTGTTGTCGACAGTTCCTCCGCCTTGAAGCTTTATCCTTCAGCTTCGGCTCATAAGTATGAGGTTTCGGTTGAGGTGACGGACAGCTCACGCCGCACTATTGACGGCTCAGGCTCCATCATAGCTTCGGAAAAGCCGTTTAAAGTTTTCTGTTCAGTCAGCAGACCTTACGCTAGAAGCGGCGATACTTTGACTGTTTCATCCTACTCAAGAACATCAGACGGCAAGCCTGTTGCGGGCAAGGCAGTTTTCAATCTGATGAAGATTTCATACGATCAGAAAAGACGTCCCCTTGAGAAATCGGTGCAGAAATGGGATGCCGAAATATCAGCTTCCGGCACGACAAATTTGCAGATCAAAGCCGCTGATGCCGGACAGTATCGTATTGTCTGCTCCGTGACAGACGCTAAAGGCAATAAGTCCGAGGGCGCATATGTTTTCACGGTTGTCGGCGAATCCATGAATCCCGCGGATTTCCGTTTCAATGGCCTTGAGCTTTTGACCGATAAGAACGATTACGTTCCCGGCGAGTCTGTAAAGCTTGTCATAAACGCCGAAAAAGAAAACAGCACTGTTCTTCTCTTTGTGCGCTCAAGCGGAAGCGCTGTCCCGCCGCCTGAGATAATTAATTTGAAAGGACGTACTGCGTTCAGAGAAATAAAAATCCAGCAGAAAGACATGCCGAATTTCTTCATTGATGCATTTACTGTGGCGGACGGCAAAGTTCATACTGCGGTTCGTGAAATAAAGATTCCGCCTGAAAAACGCATTCTCAATGTCGAAATCCTGCCGTCCAAGGAAAAGTATGCCCCCGGTGAAAAAGCAAAAGTAAAAGTGAAGATTACGGATTTGGAAAATAAGCCCGTCAATTCGTCGACTGTGATTACTGTTTATGATAAATCAGTCGAGTATATCAGTGGCGGCTCGAATGTGCCTGATATAAAGAAATTCTTCTGGGACTGGCTCAGATATTATTCTTTCGGCGGCTCTTTCGACAGTCAGAAAAAGCGCTTTTACAACAGAATCCCAGAAAAAGCAGTTCCCATGCAGATCTGGGATATCGCTTCCTCCGCTTCCTGGGGAAGAGCAAGCAGGATGAACGCAGGCTCCGATTCAATGGTGATGGATGAAGCTGTAGGTTCCGGCAGGATTCTGGCTGTTAAGTCTGCAGCTGCGGTACCTGCGGAAGCCAAAATGGCTATGAAGCGGGATGTTTCCGATAAAGATATGGAAGTAGCTGGCTTGGGGGCGGAAGAAGCCAAGGCTGTTTTGGATTCCGTTCATATCCGCAAAGATTTCGCTGATACCGCTTACTGGAGCACTACGGTCAAACCGGATGCCGAGGGCTGTGCGGAAATTGAGATTCCGATGCCGGAAAACCTCACGGCATGGAAGATTAAAGTATGGACAATGGGCATCGGTTGTAAAGTCGGCGAGGGAGAAGCCGTTGTCCTTACCGCCAAAGACTTCATGATTCGACTTCAGATTCCTCGCTTCCTTGTCGAAACTGATACTGCTGTGTTCTCCGCAGTGATAAATAATTATCTTGCCGAGGATCTTAATGTAACGTCTTCGATGGAGATCGGCGGCTCATCGATAATTCTTGCCGACAAGGATGCAATTCGCAAAGTACAGGTCAAGAGCAACGGAGATAAGCGCATCGACTGGAACGTCAAGGCTGTTAAGGAAGGCGAGGCTGTGATTACGGTCAAGGCGGCTGGTAAAAATGCGTCCGATGCAATGCAGCTAAAAATTCCGGTTGCTGTCCGTGGCGTGATGAAGACAGTGCCGTTCTGTGGAAACATCGGAGTAAACTCCGACAAGCCGCTTGTCTTCAATATCAATGTTCCTGAAAAAATCAGAAAAGATACGCTGGCATTTGAGCTCCGTTATTCGCCTTCTCTTGCCTTGTCCATGATGGATGCTCTGCCTTATCTGGTTGGCTATCCTTACGGATGTACGGAACAGACCTTGAACCGTTTCCTGCCTGCCGTGATTGTGCGCAAGACGCTTCTGAATTCAGGCTTGAAGCTTGAAGACTTCAACGCGAGAAACGTCAATCTTAATGCTCAGGAGATCGGCAATGATCCCGAGCGTCTGGCGCAGTGGAAACGCTGGAAGGACAGTCCTGTGCTCAACAGCGAAAAGCTGGATGAAATCATCAAAGCCGGCATAAAGAGACTCGACAACATGCAGCTTTCCGAGGGCGGCTGGGGCTGGTTCTCCGGCCATGGCGAGTATCCGTCAGCTCACATTACGGCGCAGGTTGTGCATGGACTCAATCTTGCCTCCAAGTGCGGAGTGAAATTTGACGATAAAATGCTGAAGGACGGAGTTGCCTGGCTTAAGTCTTATCAGTACAAGGAATTCAAGAAACTCAAGAATGCCGAATCCAAAACCGAGCCTTACAAGACGAGTGCCGACAATATGGATGCGCTTGTCTACATGACTCTTCTTGAATCAGGTGTTCAGGTGGCTGAAATGGGGGAGTTCATTTATCGCGACAGAACAAATCTTTCGCTTTACGGACTCAGCCTTGCGGGACTCGCCTTCAATATCAGCGGCGATATGGAAAAGCGCGATATGATTATCCGCAATCTCAGCCAGTATCTCAAGAAGGACGCCGAAAATCAGACAGCATATCTTGATCTCGGCGAAAACCGTTACTGGTACTGCTGGTACGGTAGTGACATCGAATCAGACGCGTTTTATCTCAAGCTCCTCGCCGCCTCAGGTAAGGATATGACGACTGCGTCGGAAATGGTGAAGTATCTGCTCAATAACCGCAGAAACGCTACATACTGGGGATCAACTCGTGATACGGCATACTGCATAGAATCCTTTGCCGATTACATCGCAAAGAGCGGCGAGGACAAGCCTGATATGGAACTCGAAATCCTGCTTGACTCAAAGCCAGTCAAGACGGTGAAGATCAATACAGACAATCTCTTCGGCTATGACAACAAGCTGAGCCTAGATGCCTCGACTCTGAGTGCCGGAAAGCATAGTATTGAAATTCGTCGCAAGGGCAGGGGACCTCTTTACTGTAATGCTTATCTTTCCTATTTCAGTCAGGAGGACTTCCTTTCCAAGGCCGGATTGGAAATCAAGATTGCGCGTAATATCTACCGTCTGATCCCCGAAACTGCTGCGCAGGCGGCAGTAGACAGGAAGGGGCAGATTCTTGAGCAGAAACGCGAAAAGCTTGTCCGTGAGAAAATCACTGACAAGACAATTTTGAAGAGCGGCGAACAGATCGAAGTCGAGCTTGTTATTGTAAGTAAAAACGATTACGAGTACATTCTGCTTGAAGACATGAAGCCTGCCGGTTTCGAGCCTCTTGATGTGAGAAGCGGATACAACGGCAACAGTCTCGGAGCATATATGGAATTTCGTGATGAACGTGTTTGCATGTTTGTCTCAAGAATTGCCCGCGGCACTCATTCGATATCCTACAGAATGCGCGCTGAAACTCCGGGATGCTTTACTGCTCTGCCAGCGAAGGCTTCGGCAATGTATGCTCCTGAACTCAAGGCTAACTCTGACGAAAACAGGCTCCGTACCGAAGATTGAGTCAGAGTCCTTCAGGATTATATATGTGCATGTAGGCTTTGCGGCAGTTGATGTTTTCGGCATGTCCGTCAAAGAGCGCATAATTGGCGTTGAGCCCGTGCCTGTCAGGAGCTCCGCCCTTCGGGGTGGAGCTGTTTGAAAAGCTGTAGCATCCGTTCTCCGGCGCGATTGTCGGAACCGAAAGCAGCCAGTTGTCACTGTCTCCGTAAATGATTCTTTTTGACGGCACTTTTATAGTGCTGTATTTATAGAAAGGCAGGGGAACCGATAGATCGGATGAAGCCATAACTGCCGGATCGGTATCGGCGAGACTGG
>JAKJHH010000080.1:0-9748 GCA_022703965.1 Verrucomicrobiota bacterium | reverse complement strand
CTCCGCTTGAATTTACTTTTGAGCCATATCTGTAATTTTGTCCATAGCCGTTGTAGTTCATTGATGGACTTGCGGGTTTCCATTCAGCGCAGCCCCATAGTATTCCACGCTTCTTCATGATGATGGCTGGATCGTTGCTCTGATAACCGAGATATTCGGCTATAAACCACATGGTATGGACTTTTACGCCTCCGTAGTCTGTTCGACTCGGAGGCAGATAATCGTTGTAGTCCGATGTATATGAGACTTCCGCTGCTGCGATCTGTTTCATTGAGGAAAGACAGCTCATGCTTCTCGCCTTGTTGCGAGCATTGCCTAGCGATGGCAGAAGCATCGCGGCAAGTATCGCAATTATAGCGATGACAACCAGAAGCTCAATCAGAGTAAAGGATTTTTCCTTCATTGCCTGTTTCCTCCTTTGTCTGCCGGGAATTTCTCAGCTCCTCCGTTCCATGTAAGGTAGAATACATAAGGCGTTTTAATTGCGCCTGATGCGAGAGGATTTCCAAAGATATCCCATGCCTTGTAGCGCACATCATTTGTAATTTCAAAGCTGTTTTTAGTTTCTCTGGGATCAGGAAGCATAACAGCGACGGACTCTGTTTTGCCTGTGAAGATGTAGGCGTAAATATTCTTGTCGCATTTGATCATTCTGCTGAACTTTTTATCTTCCAGCAGGCTGCACATATTTGAGTATGCCGCCCCTGACGGATGTAAATCGCCTGCCGCGTCAATCATGATTCTATGAGGATTCTTTGTGCCGAAGCCGTTGTGCATGCCCATTGAGTAGAGAAAGGTCTTTTCGACTCCGTTCGCTCTCAGGCTTGTAACGAAACGTACAATGCGGTCTCCGCTGTCATATATTTCATTGCGCGATCCGCCCGGAAGAGTTTTCTTGTAGAACCCGTCGCAGGGAGCTATAAGAGGAGAGCCTTCCGAAAGCCATACCGGACGCGGCATTTTGCCACTGTTCTTTTCCAGCAAATCCTTGAAGGCGAACTTGAAACCTTTTTCCACTTCGTCGCCAGGAAATCCTGTAATTTTTGTCAGATACTGGTGGTAGCAGATGACATCGCAATGATCGACTGCGCCGAGTTCATTCATCCTTGCTGTGAATTTGTCGCCGGGGACGCGTCCTTCCGTTCCTTCGCTGTCCGTCGTATTGAAACCGAGAACCTTGGAGGACGGATATTTTGCTTTGACTGTTTTCCAGACGATTTTCTGCATCTTAAAGAATTCTGCTGCCGGGTCATCGGGACTTATGTAGAATCCTCCGCCGAAACTTGCCCAGCGTTTTGTGTCAGGAGGCAGTTTTTTCACGAAATCTGTATGGAAGAAAAGCGGGAGCCAAGGTTCATTCCATACGTCGAAGTGATCTATTTTGTCCCCATAGCGGTCTACGATTTTCTTGCAGTATGCCTCATATTTTTCCAAAGATAAGGGGAGAAAATAGGGGGCGGTGATTGAGTTTTTGAGTATAGGCGGAGCATCTTTGCTTTTTGTCGCATAGCTTTCCCATAAAGGCGCGGTCGTAAGTTCTCCGAGAAGTTTGAGCTTCTGTTTGCGGAGTTTTTCAATAGCGGCATCGTTGAAAGTCCATTTCCCGGGTTCTCTTTCCGTATAAGCCCAGCCGAGGAGCTGAACTCCGGCGTCATGCAGACGAATCCAGTTAACTCCAATTGCCTTTGCCATGATTATATTGCGGGTAACCGGCTGGACGTGAGTGCCGAATGCTGAATCCGGGGCATCCTTGTGCCAATAGACCGGACGTTTCAATATGTTTACGACTCTTTCAGCCGGACTGCCGACTTGTTTTCCATCGGAATTTATGATGTCGGCTTCGATTCTCAAGGGGCCGAGTTCCTGATCCTTTTTCAGCTCGATGTTTATAGAGCCGCTTTCTTGTTTAAGTGGAATCTCATATGTTTTTTCCGATCCATATATATTGATGCTTCTGAGCCTGACTTGGCTTCCTGTGGGAGCGTTTAGAACGCTGTATTTCATAGTCAGTTTTTCATCTTTGAAGACTATGCCGGACGCTGCTGTTTCCGAGTCTTCCAGACGCAGGGCGATTTCCGGTTCAGTTGAAAGAGGCATTTCTTTTGCAGAGGCAACACTAAGCTTTTCCAATTCCAGACGACCTTTGAGATCAAGGCGGCAGGTGTAGACCCCCTCTTCCACAGGAGTGAATTCGATCTGTAATATTGAGCTTGACGCTCCTTCTGCTTTAAAGGATTTTTCGGCTACAGAACGACTTCCGCAAAGGATTATCAGAGTACCATCCGCATTGCCTTTAAATCTCATTTCCGCAATGTGTTTTTCCTTCAGTGCAGGACTTTTCATCGGAGCACTGTAAATCCTCAACTTGTCAAGATAATCATAGCTTGTCATTGCCCCTTCCGGCGCATCAATGATAAGGCTGCTTCCGTTCTGTGAAAGCTTTACGTCGTCTCCGTCTGAGAATGAATTATGCAGACTCCAGCCGGCAGGCAGCCCCAGAGGAAAAACTGAGCTTCTCAAGAGATTACCCTCTCTGCTTTCTTCCTTGAGAGCTGCAGTTTCCAGACGGACATCTTTCAAGTCAAAGGTTCCGGCTCCGTCCATTGCGAAGAATATGGCGACAGCTTGTTTCTGTTTCGGGAAGCTGAAGCGGAAGCTCTTGTTTTCCCATTCACTTTCAGGAGTGAAGCTGTTTTTGCTGATCCATGTATAAGGAGCGTCGATGAGGCGGAGTCCGCATGTGACTCTGGAGCGTCCCTGAATTCTGGATTTAAAGCTGAGTACTGCATTCGCCGCTGATGCCGAGTCGCTGAGCTTGTAATAGAACTGACAATATCCTGAATCAATTTGAGAGGCTTTCACTTGCATGAAAGATTCGTTTCCATTCTTTATGACGTTGTAGTCTGCCGAGACTTTCGCCCATTCTGAATTATCCTTCCAGCCTTCCGCGATATTGCCGCCGAGACGGGCTCCGGACGATGATTTTGATTCAAATGATATAGCTTTAGAGTCAGTTATACTTGAAGCAATTGTGTCCGCATGCGCTCCATTGAACGAATTCAGACACAGGACTGAAACAATGAGTGATATGATCCGCAATTTCATTATATGGCCTTTCCTGTTTTATCTTACTGAATTATATGTTCAGCAGATAGCTTCAGGCAATAGAAAAGAATGATATGATTTTGCCAATTTATGTCATTATCAGGACATGAAATCTTAATTTTTTTGTCAGCGTTTGTCCCTGTATTCATCAGGCGTAAAGCCTGTTATCTGCCTGAAAATGCGACAGAAGTAAGTGACGCTGCTGAAGCCAAGCTGCTCCGAGATGTCTTTCACTAAGCGGTCATTTTTAACGAGCATCTGACGGGCACTGTCTATGCGGGCGTTTATTATTGCCCTCCCAATCGGAACGCCTCTGATCTCCCTGTAAATTCGGTTCAGATGTCTTGGACTTAGAGAACAGTGAGCCGCTATATCTCCTACCGATATCTGATGTCCGATATTTTCCTCTATAAATCTATCCGCCAGAAGCGCAATGTATTCGTGATGGGTGTCTGCGTCCGAAACCGTTTTGGAATTCGAACTCAATAAGTCGAGATGGCGTCTGAAGATATTGCAGAGATATTCCTGCATGAGGAGTCCGGCTTTCATTTGCCAGAAGGGACGTTTTCTCATAAGCTCGCGGAGAAGTTTGCGTATGAACGGTGCAGTTTCGCTTATGGACTCCAGCCTGTAATTCAAAGATTGCAGGCAGCCAGGCAGAGCCTCGATTCTTCTTTTCGCGTCTTCATTGCTTGCGGCTATTCTCAACTGGAATCCGGCTATGTTTGATGGCGCGTCCAAAGTGTTTCGGCAATGGCGCGTGAAAGGCGGAATCATGATGAATTTGCCGTCCGACGCACTTATTATGGATTCCGTCTGCCCGAGCTTGTACGCCACGGTTCCGTTGGTCATAACGGAAAGCTCATAAAAAGGGTGTTGATGGAAGCCGGAAGAAAACTTTGTGACATTGTATGTAGAATGAAATATCTCAATGCTGATTCTGAGCCCTTCCATACGGATTTCTCCGTAATCCTGAACGACTGTCATGAGAGAACGGTTAATTGTTCTTATGAACTGTCTTCTGTCCTTCATGAGGTCCCTCCGGGACTTATTATTAGGGATCAGCTGTTTTCAGGCTTTATGCCGGTGACTTCGTAATACTTATCGGCTATGGCTTTGTGTACGCGCTTTGCCAGTTCTTTTCTGTCGGCATTTTCGCCGGGATATATGACCGGAAGCACATACACATCAACGTTGATCTCATTTTGTCCAGTGAGCATCCAGACATGAGGCACAAGCGTCATATCTCCGTACCAGCAGGCAGTTTCTCCATTCGGTAAATCTTTATACAGAGTAAGAATCGGCTGAATTGGAAGATTTTCGGACACCACGGCTTCAAACGGTGTTGACTTAAACGGTCTGACTCCTGATTTTCCGTCAGTACTGGTGCCTTCCGGATAGACGATCAGGTAGATGCCCGCATCCATTGTTTCTTTGAATTGGCGTAGTGCTTCCGTTGATTTCTGACGGGATTCTCTGTGCATCCATATGGGATGGCTAAGTTGGATATAATGTCCTAGTATGGGCCATTTTTTGATTTCCGCCTTAGGGGCAAAGCGCATGGGAAACAGTGCGGCATGAATAAAGATATCCAGATAACTGAGGTGGTTCGAGACAAGCAAGCCCCCGTTCGATGTGTCGATTTGTCCATGCATTGTGACTTTTATATTGAAAATCCTTGCAAGACCTTTTCCCCAGCGTAAAGTCACGAAGCATATGTGGCGGACGGTATCCATTGAGCGCCCGAAGTAATAAGGTGCCGCAAGAAGGCTCATCAGGAACATCCATACCAGAATAGCCGAAAATCTGTAAACTCTAAGAAGCAGCCCCATTGTTTGTATCAGGCTCCGCTTTCCTTTTCAGAGTCAGAAAGAAAATGGCGCATATAACGCTCGGGCAAGGTTGTTGTATTCAGTAGAATAAGGAAATCTATTGTTCCGAATTCATGATCGTATGCCGGTTCTCCGCAGATCATTGAGCCGAGTCTGAGATATCCCTTGAAAAGCGGCGGAATCAGGCGGTTCAATTTTTTATCTGCAATGTATTTTTGAATATCATCTTCGGAGGCCGGAGGTATTTTGAATGTTTCTGTAGGGGTGGCGCTGAGGATGTCTGAGTTTTTGCCAGTGCTCTGGAAGTTTCTGTAAAGCGCCCACGCTGCTGCCGGATCATTGGTTTCAAGACTGACACAGCCCAGTAGATAAGTCAGTTTTGATCTCATCAGCAGTTCTGATATTCCGCTCCATAGCAGCGCCACGACTGCACCGTTCCTGTATTCGGGAGCAACGCAGGAACGTCCGACTTCGATTGTCTGACTTGCTATCTTGTCGAGCCCTCTTACGTTGAATTCGCGCTCGGAGTAAAAGCCGATTGCCGAATTCGCAACAGGTCCCATGTGGATTCTGTAGGTTCCGACAGGTTTTTTGGAGGACTTTTCAACAACGATCAAGTGAAGGCAGAAGTCGTCAAATTCGTCGCGGTCTATGCCGCTGTCATTTGCCGAATCAAGGCCTTTGCCCTGTTCAAGGTTGAATACTCTGTAACGGAGTTTCAGAGCTTCTTCTATCTCCTCCTCCGTGTCTGCGAACTTGATAAGGAATTGATCCTTTTCGGCGAGCAGTGACGGCGTCGCTATCTCTTTCTGCATTTTATGCAGAAGCATCTTACCCTTGTCATGTGATGTACCCAAACCAAGACTCCCAAAAGCTTATTTTCGGCTTATAATATACAAAACCCAATCTACATTTACGAATTAAATCCCGCAGTTTTTGCAAAAAAAAGAATTTCTGTTCAGCTTTCTTTCTTTATACCTCATGAAACGGAAGCATTTTACTGCTTTATTTCGCGGGAATGAATTCAATCCACTCTATATAGCCCTCCGAGCTGCTTCCCGTGAACTGGCTGTTGCAGGAGATACTTATCGTGAATTGCTCCGGGATGAATCCGAATGACTCTTTGAAGTCCGCTGCAATATCACGTTCGTCTATGTACCATTTGCCAAGTTCCGAATTCTTGTTGCGGATTGCATACCACTTGACATTGACGAAGCCGCCTCCGTAGGTGACATTTCCTGAATCCCCCGTCTTGGTTTCGGTTTCCCATCTGTAGGCGATGCACTGGCGTATCAGTTTGCCTGTCCCGACATATATTCCGATTGCCTGGTCATCCTTGTCTGAATTGTGCGCGTCGGCTCCTGTCGGCAATACGTTGGCTTTCCACTTCCATCTCATTATAGGATTCTTCTTGAGATCCACCGGAATCGCGTTATCAAAGTAAATTGCGCCTGAGCCCTTGTCCGCTGTCATTTTCAGGATGCTTCTGTCTCCATCTTTTACAATTTTGAAAACTGCATCTGTCGTGGCAAATTTTCCTCGGTAGTTCCAGTTGCGCGGAAACATTATATCTTTTTTCATGACTGTGTCTTCAAAGGAGGTACACCAGAGTCTGTTTTCCGATGGCTTTTCCTGTTCCGCGTCGCCTGCCTTTAAGTTGCCGCTAAGACCAATCAGGAGGCTTATTCCGAGAATGATTGTCAGTTTACTTTTCAAAGGAGTTTTTCTTTCTGTATTCTTCGTATTTCTGGATTATGCCGGAAACATATTTTTTTGTTGACGGTATTTTGATGTTGTTGATCATGCTGTCGTCAGGATTTTCCGGACGCCATGCGTAGGCGCGTGTTCCTCCTGCGTTGTATTCGCAGAGCGCCAGTTGGATGCAGTCTTTGTAGGCTCCCCATTTTTTTATTGCTCTGCCGAGATACCATGCGCCGATTTCCAGATTCAGCTCTGGAATAAACAATATTCCTTCGCATGAAAGATTGGTATTATTGATTTTTACCCAGTCTGCCACTGCTCCGGACGGCTTAATCTGCATAAGGCCGCATTCGCCGACTCCTCCTCTGACTGTCGGATTGAAACGGCTTTCCATCCATATCACAGCCTTCAGCAGTGACGGATCTATGTTGTGGCGGGCGGCTGTTTCCAATATCAGATTGTTGTAAATCCTGTCACGCATCAGGAAGCTTCTCAGGGTCAGAATGCCGTATATGAACGCTCCTGCAAGCGCGCGATTGCCAGCACGGCGGCCAGTCCGTAACTTATATACGCTTTTGCTGCGGATCTCTGTCCGAGTCTTCTGCCGCCTGCCGACATGGTTGATGTCCTGTTTTAAAGGTTTATTCTTCGACGGATGCCTTCCGGGCTTCCTCCTGAAGATCCTTGAAGGTCTTCTCGAACTTGAGAGGATGAGGCAGCGGTATGATTCTCAGTTCACGCAACTGCTTCATTTCAACTTCAGCCGGTGCGTTCATCATCAAATCCTGCGCCTGCTGATTGAACGGAAATGCGATAACTTCGCGGATATTCGGCTCGTCCGCGAGCAGCATTACCATGCGGTCTACTCCGGGAGCTATTCCTCCGTGCGGCGGTGCTCCAAGCTTGAACGCTCTTATCATGCCGCCGAAACGCTCGTCCACTGTCGCCGGGCCGTAGCCTGCAACTTCAAACGCCTTGTACATGACGTCAGGACGATGGTTTCTTATCGCTCCGCTTGAGAGTTCCACTCCGTTGCAGACAATGTCGTACTGATATGCGAGTATGTCAAGCGGATTCTTCGTCATAAGCGCTTCCATTCCGCCCTGAGGCATTGAGAATGGGTTGTGGCTGAATATGATCTGTCCTGACTCTTCGTCCGTTTCAAACATCGGGAAGTCAACGATCCAACAGAAACGGAATACGTTTTTATCGATCAGTCCGAGCTTGTTTCCGAGCTCTGTTCTCACCTGTCCGCCGACCGCGTTCACAAGCTTTTCCTTGTCCGCGAGGAAGAACATTACGTCGCCGTCCTGAATATTTCCGAGTTCCTTGAGCTTGTCGAGCTCGGCTCTCGACATGAATTTCACGATCGGGCTCTTTTCTTCTCCGTTTGACCAGATGATGTAAGCCATTCCCTTGGCCCCTGCCGACTGCGCGAACGCAATCATGTCGTCATAAAACTTTCTCGGCTGTCCTGCGATTCCGGGAACCTTGATTGCCTTTACTATGCCGCCGTTTTTGACTGCCGCCGCAAATGCGTTGAAGCCGCTGTTGGCGAAGACTTCCGATACATCCTGCATGAAGAGCGGATTTCTGAGGTCCGGTTTGTCTGAACCGTATTTGCTCATAGCTTCGCGATAAGGAATTCTTACGAACGGAGCTGTATCTACCTTCTTTGTGCTGAATTTGTTGAAGATCGCGGGAAGCAGTTCTTCAAGGACTGCAAAAATATCGTCCTGAGTGACAAAGCTCATTTCCATATCAAGCTGATAGAATTCGCCCGGCGATCTGTCTGCTCTTGCATCTTCATCGCGGAAGCAGGGCGCTATCTGGAAGTATTTGTCGAAACCGGCAACCATGAGCAGCTGTTTGAACTGCTGAGGTGCCTGCGGCAATGCGTAAAACTTTCCGGGATGTACGCGGCTCGGAACAAGATAGTCACGTGCTCCTTCAGGCGAGCTGCTTGTGAGAATCGGTGTCTGGAATTCATTGAATCCCATTCCTGTCAGGAGCCTGCGGATTTCAGAGATAACCTGAGATCTCATTATGATATTCTTGTGAAGCTGCTCTCTTCTGAGGTCGAGGAAACGGTATTTCAGACGAAGCGCTTCCGGACTCTGTTCTTCCTTGGCAACCTGGAACGGCAGTACATCGGCATCGCCGAGGATTTCCATTTCTTCAGCCGCTACTTCGATATCGCCTGTTTCAAGCTTGGGATTGACGGTTTCAGGAATACGTTCGACAACCTTGCCGATGAAGCATGCTACTGTTTCCGGACGCCATCTGTCGAGTTCCTGATAGCATTTGCTCTGCGGATTTATGACGACCTGGGTTTTTCCGTAATGGTCTCTGAGGTCTATGAAGATTACTCCTCCGTGGTCTCTCACGCTGTGGATCCATCCGGAGATCTTTACTGTCTTTCCTGCGTCAGTTTTGCGCAGCTCATTGCATTTGTGTGTTCTGTATCTGTGCATTTTCAGCCCGTCGTTTATGTATTGTTTTCCGCTTAAGCGATAAAAATTCGTCAAAGATATAAAACTAGCATAAATATCGGAAATGTCAGCCTTTTAAAGAAAACTTTTTCGATATCCGGAAAAAGATGCCATAAAATTTTTATTTCCTTCTTGTATTCTCTTTTTCTTCGACTACTTTATCAGCTCTGCAAGAGACAAGGGCGATTAGCTCAGTTGGCTAGAGCATTTGGTTTACACCCAAAGTGTCGGGGGTTCGAGTCCCTCATCGCCCACCATTCTTTTTTATCTCACTGAATATCAAGTAATTTCTGGCTTTTCTGAGTTCTTCGTTTGGAAAGACGATATCTTATTTTGCCTCTTCTGCACTTTGTCGCATGGAATTCATAATTTGAGCTTAATATCGATCTTTGGCAGATCGAATATCTTTAGATGGAAATATTCCTCATCGTGATAGCCGTAGGCTTGCCGGATTAGCCATCGTATTTTGTTGTTGAATCCTTCCATGGACGAGTTGGAGAGCCCGTTGTATGACCAGTAGGCGAGGATGCCATTAAGATGGTTTTCGATGCACGAGGCCATGTCACCGAGTTCCTTTACTTCTGTTTGTCTTGCGATTGAACACCAGTTTTTCAAAGC
>JAKJHH010000007.1:39849-44753 GCA_022703965.1 Verrucomicrobiota bacterium | reverse complement strand
GCCTCTGACGACGCGCCGACGGATTCGACCAAACGCGCCAGATTCGAACTGGAAAGCGCCACCTTTTCTTCGTTCAGTATCGTATCCTCGGCCCAGTCGCCGACGCGATATAACGCGCCGCCCTCCGCGCATTCAAAGATCGACGCGGCAAGGATTTCCGCCGCATCGTCTTTTCCGAAACCTTCTTCCAGCGCCTGAATCAACCCGCTCCGCCTGCCCAGTTCACGTAAAATCGCCACTCGCCCGAATTCCACGCTACGCCATTCACGCAGCATTGAGGCCGATACTTTCCGTACCTGGGATGATTTTCGACCAGGATGCGGGCTGATCCTCCCTTTGTAGGCGATCCCCGCTTTTTTCAACGCGGCAAGTTCTTCGGCGACAAATTCGTCCACTTTACGGCTTTTGATGAGTTCGCCGGTTTGGACATCCAGTTGTCCAAGATATTTTCGCGATTGCCGCGCTCCTTTGGCCTGAGTATCCCAATAAGCCGAGGCAAAATAAAGGCTGACATTGCCGTTCGCATTTTTTTGTTTCGCGATAAATCCCATTTTTCAACCCCCTTTCTCATAGTTATAATAAATATTAATTATTATAACCACGAAGGCAAAAAAATCAAGCACAAACAAGGCATGGTTATAAAAATAATCGCTTTATTTCGGGAAGTTCAGGTTGCAACACTCATATTATTTGCAGGCATGTACAAAAAAAGTCCGTCTTGCGACGGACTTTTTTCTTGCCTGAAATAGCGTTTTAAGCTCAGATTACTATATTGATGAGGCGGCCGGGAACACAGATCAGTTTCTTGACCGTCTTGCCTGTGATAAGAGCTTTGACTTCTTCGTTTTCCATCACGAGTTTTTCAGTTGTGGCTGCGTCGGAACCGGCAGGAACCATTACGCGAGCCTTCGGCTTGCCGAGAATCTGAACGAGAATTTCGACTTCCGAAACCTTGATGAATTCAGGATTGAAGGCCGGATAAGGAGCGTATGTGATCGACTCCTTATGACCGAGCTTTTCCCAGAGTTCTTCAGCAAGATGCGGAGCGTAGGGAGCCAGAAGCTTTACAAAGGCTTCGGCAGCTTCACGGGGCATCTTTTCGAGCTTGGAGAACTCGTTCGAGAATATCATCATCTGGCTGATCGCCGTATTGAAGTTCAGACTGTTGGTGTCCTCGCCGACTTTCTTGATCGTAGCGTGGAGGAGTCGGAGCTGTTCTCTGTTGAGCTCGATATCGGCAATTTCAGTTTCGCCGATCATTCTCCATGCCTTGCGGATGAAGCGGAAAACACCTTCAACGCCTCGGGTATTCCAGGGCTTGACCGCTTCGAGGGGCCCCATGAACATTTCGTAGAGTCTCATGCTGTCCGCGCCGTATTCCTTGATAACGTCGTCGGGATTGACAACGTTCTTCAGGGACTTGGACATCTTGGCGGGGAATTCCACGAGCTTCTCGCCTGTTGTCTTGTGGAAGGGGCCTTCGTTTCTGATTTCGACCATATCGGTAGGGACGAGCGCGCCTCTTTCGTCCTTATAGGACATGCCGAGGATCATTCCCTGATTAACGAGGCGTTTGAACGGCTCCTTGGTCGTGACAACGCCGATATCGTAGAGAACCTTGTGCCAGAATCTAGCGTAAAGGAGGTGCAGAACCGCATGTTCCGCGCCGCCGACGTAGAGATCGACAGGCATCCAGTACTTTTCCTTTGCGGGATCGACAAGCTGCTTGTCGTTCTGCGGATCAATGTAGCGCAGATAGTACCAGCATGAACCTGCCCACTGAGGCATGGTGTTTGTCTCGCGACGTCCTTTTTTGCCTGTAACAGGATCGGTGTAATTAAGCCAGTCAGTCGCCTTGGCAAGCGGCGATTCGCCTGTGCCGGAGGGCTTGAAGTCGCTGAGTTCGGGCAGGACAAGCGGCAGTTCGTTTTCGTCAAGCAGTTTGATGCTGCCGTCTTCCATGTGAACGACCGGGAAAGGCTCGCCCCAGTAACGCTGGCGGCTGAAAAGCCAGTCGCGAAGTTTGTAGTTGACGGCTCCCTTGCCGATTCCGCGTTTTTCAAGCCATTCAGTAGCGGCTTTTTTGGAATCGACGACCTTGAGTCCGTTGAGAACAAGTCCTTCGTCATTTGCAGAGTTAATGAGTTCGCCTTCACCTGTCCAGCAGGCTTTTCCGGCAAGGACGGCTTCGACATCGACTTTAGCGGAGGCCGCTTCCTTGGCATCGGGTCTGATGATGCATTTGACCGGGATATTGAACTTGACGGCGAAATCGAAGTCTCTTGTATCGTGAGCGGGAACTGCCATGATGGCGCCTGTTCCGTAGCTTGCGAGAACGTAATCGGCAATCCAGATCGGAATCTTAGTGCCGTTAACGGGATTGATCGCGTATGCGCCTGTGAATGCGCCTGTCTTCTCGTTACTGAGTCCTGTACGCTCAAGGTCGCTCATGTAAGCAACTTTTTTCTTATACGCGTCGACTTCAGATTTCTGAGCAGCGCTTGCGATCTTGTCCACAATTGCGTGTTCAGGAGAAAGCACCATGTATGTGGCGCCAAAAAGGGTGTCGGGACGTGTGGTGTAGACGGTGATTTTCTCATCGCTGCCGTCAACATTGAATGTAACTTCGGCGCCTGTGGATTTGCCGATCCAGTTACGCTGCATTTCCTTGATGCCCTCTGACCAGTCGAGTTCTTCGAGGTCGTTGAGGAGTCTTTCGGCGTACTCGGTGATCTTGAGCATCCACTGCTTCATGGGCTTGCGGATGACTGGATGTGAGCCGCGTTCGCTTTTGCCGTCAATGACTTCCTCATTGGCAAGCACGGTTCCGAGAGCGGGACACCAGTTCACGGGGATTTCATCGATATAAGCGAGTCCCTTCTTGTGGAGCTGGAGGAAAATCCACTGAGTCCAGCGGAAATAATGCTTGTCGGTTGTGTTGACTTCTCTGTCCCAGTCGTAGCTGAAGCCGAGAGCTTTGATCTGACGGGTGAAGTTCTCAATATTTTTCTTTGTCGTAATAGAAGGATGAGTTCCGGTATCGACGGCATACTGCTCGGCGGGAAGACCGAAGGCATCCCATCCCATCGGATGAAGGACGTTGAAGCCGTTCATTCTCTTGAAACGACAGTAGATGTCGGTTGCTGTGTAACCTTCGGGATGTCCGACGTGGAGGCCTGCGCCGCTGGGATAAGGAAACATGTCGAGGACATAAAGCTTGGGCTTTTCCGAGATGTCCGGAGTTTTGAATGTTTTATTTTTTTCCCAGTAATCCTGCCATTTCTTTTCAACAGCCTTAAAATCGTATTCCTCGAAGCCCATAGTATATCCTTAAGATTTTGAATTAAAATTTCAACATATACGATATACTCAAAACGGCTTATTTTCAATGTTTTCGCATCAGCAGACTACGCTAGTCAGCGGCTGTACCATGAGCGGGTGGAATTGCATATTTTGCATACCGACAGCATGACAGGCACCTCAACAAGGACTCCGACAACACAGGCAAGGGCAGCACCGGAGGAAGCTCCGAATAAAGTGATCGCAACGGCTACGGCAAGCTCAAAAAAGTTGCTGGCTCCGATAAGCGATCCCGGCGCGGCAACATTGTGCGGAACTTTAAAGAAACGCATGAGCATATACGTCAGTCCTGAATTGAAATAGACCTGAGCAATGATAGGAATCGCAAGCAGAAGCACAGCAAGATATCTTCCTGTTATGTTCTCAGCCTGAAACGCAAAGATGAGTACCAGTGTAGCCAGCAACGCAAAGATGGCGACAGGATGAAAAAGCGGCAGAAATTTATTCTCGAACCAGTCTTTTCCAAATGACTTTATGAGGAACACTCTGCTCAAGCATCCGGAAAGAAGCGGAATGACAATAAAGACAAGCACCGATGTCACAAGAACCTGAGAAGGCACAAAAACATTTGCTATTCCGCAGAGAAACATGACAATCGGAGCAAAAGCCACCAGCATTATGAGATCATTTACCGCAACCTGCACAAGAGTATAGGCAGGATCGCCATCAGTAAGATAACTCCAGACAAAAACCATCGCCGTACAGGGAGCGGCGGCAAGAATTATGAGTCCGGCAGTGTAGTCTCCGGCAGTCTCGGGATCTATCCATGATGAAAAAAGGACTCGTATAAAAAGCCATGCGAAAAAAGCCATGCTGAAGGGTTTTACAAGCCAGTTGACAAAGAGCGTCACCATAAGCCCCTTTGGGCGCTTCGCCACACCTGCAAGAGAGCCGAAATCGATCTTCAGCATCATCGGATATATCATCAGCCAGATCAGTATGGCAATCGGAATGTTGACCTGAGAACCTTGTCCGAACTCCATCGAACTCAAAGCCGACACGAACGATGGAAAGAGTTTGCCTGCTCCTATTCCTGTCGCCATGCAGATAAGCACCCAGACGGAAAGATATTTTTCAAAAAATCCAATCCCCGAACTTTTTGCTTCAGTCATTTTATCATCCTTTTATTGATTCCTGTTTTTTGTTATGACAAAGACGGAAAGCGGTATCCTCAAAGCAAGCTTTCCGTCTGCATCGCAGTCTTCTTTTTTGAATATTGCAAGCCATTCTTTCTGTACGCTCATCCTGCCTTTCTCAGACAAGAGATGCGAATGATAAAAAAACGGCAGTAATTCTACTGCAAAATCCTCGGATCTCTTACGTAAAACAATATCAAACTCGCTGATTTGCAAGTCATCCTGAAAACTGCCGTCAGCGGCAAAAATCTGCTTGATGCTGAACATGCTGGCAGCGGCAGCATCTCCTAAGGAGATCTTTTTTTCTTCCGGCAGTTCCTGCGCCAATACACCTGCCAGACTGGAGCGAATCTGCTTAAACAAATCATTGCTTGAAGTCATGGAGGGCATCAGCACTGCCAGTCTGGA
>JAKJHH010000007.1:0-39839 GCA_022703965.1 Verrucomicrobiota bacterium | reverse complement strand
GCATAAATGCCATGTGACACAGTACAGCATCCGCCGATGAGTCCGCCAATGAAAGAGACAAAACCGATTCCCGGCGCAACTGGATCTGCTCAACACCTTTCATCCGTCGTTCAGCCAATGCCAGTTCAGCCGGACTCAAGTCTACGGCTATCACTTTCCCGCTGCTTCCGACACGATCCGCCAATAATTCGGTCAAACGGCCGCTTCCACAGGCCAGATCGACAACAGTTGAACCTTTCAACGGCTCTGCCGCGGCACAGAGAATTTCATAACTTGAACGCCCGTCATCAGAACGTCCTGCATCCAATACGGCTTCAGTAATTCCGGGGATTGCTTCATGAACCTGCATCAAAAAATCAAGCGCGGAATTTGAGGGGCTTATTTTTGGAAGGTCCTTATTCATTTTTCCCACAACAGCTTTTTTGCGGTTCTTCCGGACGGCAGCAGGAACTCGCCTGAATGGCATTCCCAAGCGATTCACGGACATGTTTATGCATAGCTGCCCCAGCTCCGCGTTGCAGAGATTCACCTACTGCCACAGCTGCTTTGATATCTGACTCAGATAGACCAAGTTCTTTAGCCTTAGCCAGATGATAAGTAAAGCAGGGTTGGCAGTGTGCGGTTACTGAAGCTCCAATGGCAATCAGCTCCTGTATTTGTTCATCAATCTTTCCCTTAGGACAGCAGCACGGCTTGCTGACTGAAACTTCCAGGCTTGTTATGTAGTTGCTGAGTTTTTCGCCTTGGGGCAGCATTTCAATGATTGCGCAGTACAACGGATCATTCCATTGTTCCATTTTATCGATAAACGTCGATTTATTGTCGAATTTAAAGTCTGTAAAACCGGCCTCTTTTATCATCGCTTCGGTATCGGTAATCAGTACTGCCCCCGCGACGCAACCGACCAATGCGGTAACAGATTCGACAATATTTTCCGGCAACGGTTTCAACAGCGCTAAATCGGAAATGGCAGCGCGTCCTCCGGGCTTCAATACTCGGAAAATTTCTTTCCAGACCTGCTGTTTGCGAGGAGAAAGGTTCACAACACAATTGGAAATTACCACATCAATACTGTTATCAGGCAGCGGCAGATGTTCGATCTCTCCGAGCAGAAATTCGACATTATTCAGCCCCGTATGCTGAGTGAATTGTCCTATGTTCTTCCGTGCTTTCATCAGCATTTCATGGGTCATGTCGACGCCGATGGACTTACCAGACGAACCAACTTTTTCCGCAGCTATAAAGACATCAAAGCCGCCGCCTGAACCGAGATCCAGAACCACTTCACCGGGCTTTAACGCGGCCAAAGCGGTTGGGTTGCCGCAGGAAAGCCCCATATTGGCATCATCAGGCAATGAAGCAAGCTCAGCGTCCGTATAGCCAAGTTCATTTGCAAATTTTTCTGGATTCTCCACACCTCCGCAAACGTTTTTGGATCCGCAGCACGATGAATTTGCTACGGCAATCTTAGAATAAGCGTCACGGACGAAATTGTGAACATCATCTGTTTTCTTAATTTTTTCTGTCATTTTAGATTCCCCCTCATGTCTTTAGTTATACATTTTTATTAAATAAAGCATCCGGCAGAGACTCAACAAAGTTTCTGATCTCATCTCGTACACGACGATAACAATTCAATTTTTCTTCTTCAGACTCAAGCAGTTTCGCCATGCGCGGAGGATCGTCGAACCCTACATGAACAATTTTAGCCTTGGCCGGAAAGAACGGACAAGTCTCGTGAGCGTGACCACATACGGTTACAACGTAATCAAAACTTATCTCATTGAGATCGGTCAAGAGTTTTGATTTATGCTTAGAGATATCGACCCCGGCTTCGGCCATGATTCTGACCGCGTTGGGATTAAGTCCGTGAGTTTCGATTCCTGCTGAATAGGCCTCAAATACATCACCTTTAAGGTGACGACACCAGCCTTCAGCCATCTGACTGCGGCAGGAATTACCGGTACAAAGAAATAAAACATTTAATTTTCTGCTCATTATGATTAGTTCCTGACTTCTGTTACTGATTTTTGTTTCGATACTCTGTCAGCCAGTTTTTTATTTTCTCTTCGATCGCATCTCGAACTTCCCGAAATATCTGGAGTCGTCCCTCATCATCACCCTCAAAAGAGGCAGGATCGGGAAAAGGCCAGGAAAGACTCTGCCATGGTGCAAGCGGAAAGAGATGAGGACAGTTCTGTTCCATTTCGCCACAGACAAAAATTACAAAAGAAAAGACTTCCTTGCCCAGATACTCTCTTACCGATTTTGAACGTTTCGATGAGATGTCGATGCCGATTTCATTCATTACCTTGATTGTCAGAGGATGGATTGGACGGGGCTCAAGTCCGGCGCTGTAAGCCTCAAATTCATCCGGAGCATATTTCTGGAAAAACGCTTCTGCCATTTGGCTGCGGCATGAATTTCCCGAGCATAAAATCAGAATCTTGTGCTTCTTGTCCATGATAGTGGTCTCCTGTAAATATTTAGTATTTCAACAGTTCTTGCAAGAGGCTGTTGATGTCTTTGACTTATATTTGTTCAGACGAGTCTTATCCTTTCGAACCATCGAATCTTTCTCCAGATTAGAGAGAAGCCATTGAATGATTTCCGTCGCGGCAGGATTGGAATCCACATCGCTCAGACGATAATAAGTCCATTTGCCGTCCCGGCGTGTTTCAACCAGATCAGCCTGTTTCAATATCGACATGTGCTTGGATACCGTCGATGGAGCCAGATCCAACATTTCTATTATGTTGCATACACACATTTCCCCGCCCTGCAACATCATTAGAGCACGGATACGGTTTTCATCCGACAACGCTTTGGTAATATTCAATATTTTTCGCATTTTTATATCTCCGTCAATTCGCCATATGACGAAATGTATTTCGACAAAAATAAAATTCAAATCTCATATCAAAAAACTTCACAGGAATTTTTCCGGAACCTATTAGTTCCTTATCTTTCCGTCAGATTTTCCGGCATTTTAAGCACAAATTCTTTTATTTTATCGCGGACTCGACGGTAATGCGAAAGGGCTTCCTCTTCAGTCTTAGCGTCTGCTGCAAGATGCGGCGGATCATCGAAAGGAACATGAAGCACTCTTACACCACCGGGAAAAACAGGACAGCTTCCGTGAGCATGTCCGCATACCGTCACAACATAGTCAAAAGTAATACCTGAAAGAGCGTCGAGAGTTTTTGAGGTCTGTCTGCTGATATCAACACCGGCCTCGGCCATAACTTTGACAGCGTTAGGATTGAGTCCCTGAGCGCGAATTCCGGCTGAATAAGCTTCTATCTGATTGTTCTTGAGGAAACGTGCCCAGCCTTCAGCCATCTGACTGCGACAGGAATTTCCGGTGCAGAGAAAAAGCACTTTCAGTCTTGGCATCTTGCGAAAACGCTGTGTTGATTCGGCAAAGATTTCGCCTGCCGGATTTGCGGTTGCGATAAATTCCAGAACCAGATGCTCTATATCACTGCAAAGAAGAGCCGTTTTTTCGAGGATTTCGTCATCTGTTCCATCGAAGCTTGCGGGATCGGGCAGGTTCCAGTTTTTTCTGATCGTCCTGCCTGGAAATACCGGACATTCGGAATCATCGTAACTGCATACGCTGATGACGTAGTCATAATAGCGTCCTTCCTTGAAGAGCTCGAAAACCGTCTTGGATTTGTTGTGTGAGATATCGAGCCCCTTAGACTCCATTACGGCAATCGCATAAGGGTTTAAATCACCGGTTTCGAGTCCGGCGCTTTCCGCCTCAAAGCGATCCGCTCCGTATTTTTTCAGAAATGCTTCTGCCATCTGAGTACGGCATGAGTTGTACTTGCAAACAAAAAGAACTTTTATTTTTTCGGCCATGTTTCATGTCCTCCTTTATCTTCGGCAATACCAAAGCATAAGGCTCAAAGCAGAGCAACAGGATTTCTGTTATAAAACTGTTAGACTATTATAATGTGTTATTGATTTGTGGTGATGAAGGTTTTTCCGATATACATCGACGCAGAGACCTTGCGCCTTTTTTTCACCATAAGCAGATTTGATAAATATGGATCAGGCAATAGTAAATGCCGACAACGATAAACATGATTCCGGCAACCCGGCGTACCCAAACTTCAATTTTTGTCAGACAGTTGAATGCTTTACCAAGATATTCGCCTCCAAAGGCGATCAGAAACGAAAACAAGATCACCGGCAGTGCTGTTCCAATACCATAAATCAGCGGCAGAAGAAAGGCTCCGCCGCTCTTGAGCGTCAGCGGAATCAAAGCTCCGAAAAACAGACCCGCGGAGACAGGGCAAAAGGATAGAGCAAAGACGAAGCCGATCGGCAATGCCAGAGACAATCCTTTTTTTTCCGCATGTTTATGCAGTTTTTCGTGGCCGATCAAATTCATTGACATTCCGGAACCCAGCATTCCGAGGAGAATCATTCCCAGCAGAATAAGTGCCGGACCTAGAATTTCATTCATATACAACTGTAAAAAACGCGAGAGCTCTCCGCTCACCATCACACCCGAGGCAATCCCGATTCCCAGAAACACGTAAGCCAGAACGCGTCCGGCTGTATAGAGCAAGCCTGAAAGCAGAACTCCGCGCTCATTGCCGAGCTGACGTCCGATGAATGAAATCGCGGCTATATTAGTTGCCAGCGGACATGGACTGATCGCAGTCAGAATACCAAGCCAGAGGGCAGATCCGATTATAAACCAGCTCATTCTGTTCCTCTGTTTTTCTGTTTCATGGCATCAATCGCGTCATTAATATATTTATCGAAAGCCGGAGGATCTTTCATCAGCGTCCAGACCTCGTCAAGACGTCGGAAATCGACAATCTTACCGTCTTTTATTGCCGCGACAACGATGCAGCTGGCGACAACCCCGAACTTTTTCGCCAAGTCCTCATCAGCCTGAAAATCAATTTCGTTGAAGAGCATATCACCGGACGCCAGATCAGCCTTATATTGACGATCCAGGAAGGCTTTCGTCATTTTCTCGATGGTATTGCAGGTCGTGCAGCGAAAGGTCGAATGCAGATAGTAAACCTGTACCGAGCTTTTGCCGCCTGACGGCGGCAGCGATCCCGTCGATCCTGACTTAACGCTATGGCGTCCCAGAGAAAACCCTATGCTGACGAAGACAAAGGCCAGTAAGAAAGCTTTTATCCAGGCAATCTGTTTATCTTTGCTCATTTACTTTTCTGTTCTTTTTCTTTCTTCATTTTTTCCATATCGGAGCCCAGTTCTTTCCACTTTGACAGAATATCTTCCTTTGAGATGTATCCCTCATGTCGCCAGACTTCCTTGCCGTTGGCATCAAAGAAAATCTGAGTGGGAATTGATTGAATGCCATACTGCTTTGCCTTTGCTACGTTTTCCTTTTCCCATACATCGATAAATTCAACATCCATGATACCTTTGTATTCAAGAGTCAATTCTTCCAGTATGGGAGCCATTTTTTTGCAGGGAATACATTTTTTCGCACCCAGATCAACAAGCTTGGGTAGCTTTGCCTGATTTGTCTCTGCGGAAGCTGAGACC
Source organism: Verrucomicrobiota bacterium (assembly GCA_022703965.1). Lineage (GTDB taxonomy): Bacteria > Verrucomicrobiota > Lentisphaeria > Victivallales > UBA1829 > JAKJHH01. The sequence continues at coordinate 34,295 of JAKJHH010000007.1, read as the reverse complement.
GCATTGAGAGTTTCTTTCTTCTGGACATCAGCGTCAACCGTTTTCTTCCCGCAGCACTGAGCCGACAAAGAGAAAGTCATGAAACAGGCAGCAACGAGCAATAAAGATTTTATAATCATGAAAGCGGCTCCTTATTTACAGGCCAGTTTACTTTTGGCAAGCGCTACAACTTTTGCGATGTTCGATTCATCAGCTTCAGTCTGTCCCTTGCACATGCCGAGTTCAGAAAGATTGATATATTCAAATTCCGAAAATCCGGCTTCCAGCAGAGTCTTTTTTGCGCATTGCAGAGCACATCCGTCTATAGCCAGAATCTTTGCAGCGGCCTCTGTGGATTTCATTATTCCATCCACGCGTCCGCCGATACCGGCCAGACAGAACATTTTGCCATCGCCGTTTTTGGAGAGTTTACGAGCCGCAAGATCGGCAACGGCTCCTGCATCGGCCGCACCAGAACAGGGAAATATAAGTTTGGGAGCATTTCCGCAGGCACAAGGTTTTTGAGCAGTATCCATAGTTAAAACTCCTTTATACTAAAAGTTTTTTAATGTCTTCAGAATTTAAAAGCTTTCCGACCGCCTTGACTTTGCCGTCAAGTGCCAGAGCCGGAGTCATCATCACGCCGAAAGCCATGATTTTGTTGATATCGGTGACTTTTTCAAGCTCAAAGTCAAGGCCGAGTTCTTTTGCTGCTTTTTCCGCGTTTTCCGCCAGAGTTTTGCACTTCGGACAACCTGTTCCCAGAATTTGAATTTTCATGCTATAATTCCTTCTCTTTCTTTGAGTATTAGACTGGGATTAACCCCAGAATGTTCCAAAAATCATGCCGCAAAATGTGGCCATCACGATGACCAGCGAAACAAAAACTACAGTCTTTTTCGTTCCCATGATACTTCTGATCACAAGCATATTGGGCAGGCTCAGAGCCGGACCGGCAAGCAAGAGAGCGAGAGCGGGCCCCTGTCCCATTCCGTTTCCGATCAAGCCTTGTAGAATCGGCACTTCAGTCAAGGTTGCAAAATACATGAACGCTCCGAAGAAAGCTGCAGAAAAGTTTGCCGAAAAAGAGTTGCCTCCCACTGCCGCAGACACCCATTCCGAGGGAATCATTCCTTCTTCACCGACGCGTCCCAGCAGGAATCCCGCAATCAGTACGCCGAAAAGAAGCAGAGGCAGGATCTGTTTCGCAAAAGTCCACGAGGAATGGAACCATTCACCGCTTTCTCCTTTATCCGTGCTGGTAAAAACAGACAATCCAATGGTTCCGGCCGCAAACGCAAGCAGCGGCATATCCGGAAACAGCAAAGCTAAGATTATTACCGGAATTGCAGTGACTGCGACTTTCCAAGATTTGACCTCAAACCACTTGATCAGCATAGTTCCTAATGCGAGCGCGCAGAGTGAAGTAATCGGCCATTTCCAGGCTTGAATCAGATTCCAGACCCCGTCCGAATCGTCTGATTTTCCCCAGTTCGCGAAAACCAGAATGCCGACCATCGAGGCAAAATAAAGTGATGTCTGCCATAGCGGACGTTTGACATCAGGCTCAGGCATTTCCATCTGTGCCGCGGCTTTGGCTTCTTCCTCCTTGTGGAAGATCAGATGCATCGCTACGCCAATGACAATACTGAATACGATTGCGCCGACAGCGCGTGCAATTCCCAGTTCGATTCCAAGTATGCGCGCAGTCATTGCGATTGCAAGAACATTGATCGCCGGACCTGAATAAAGAAATGCACAGGCGGGGCCAAGTCCCGCCCCCATTCGGTAGATCCCGGCAAAAAGCGGTAATACTGTACACGAACAGACCGCCAGAATTGTCCCCGACACCGCCGCAACTCCATAGGCCAGAAACTTATTGGCTTTCGGCCCAAGATACTTCATTACGGAAGCCTGGCTGATGAAAACTCCAATTGCTCCGGCAATGAAAAACGCCGGAATAAGGCAGAGAAGTACATGTTCACGGGCATACCATTTTACAAGATAAAACGCCTCCAGCAGCGCATGGTCAAATCTCTCGTAGCCGACAGGCAGATAAAAGCAAAGTATAAAAACCGCGACTATCGCCGCAAGCTTTTTCCATTCTTCTTTCCATTCCATAAACAATATCCTTTTTGTATTTGGTCAAAAAGCCAATAATAGTTCAAAAAACAATAGATCGTCATACACCTTTCATGCTTGTTTCTGCATTTTTTCTTGCGACATTGGCAATGCACGAAACAAAATCCAGAATACATGGACAGAGGAGTTTATAAAAGATCTGAGTCCCTTCCTTTCGTGTCGAAACTATTCCGGCGTTCTTAAGTACAAGCAGATGTTTGGAAATTGTCGAGATATCAGCGCCGACCATCTCTGTCAGATCACAGACGCATATTTCTCTTTTAGCAAGCTCAGACACAATATAAAGTCTGCTCGGATGAGCAAGCGCCTTTATTATCTCCGCCTGAACATTGTACTTTTCCGGAACCATTTAACACCTCTTCATATTTGGCTTATTGGTAAAATAGCATAATTAAAAAGACTGTCAAATAAATTTCTCACAGTCATCCCATAAAAAGTAAAATGCGAAGCATTTTAACAGAGTGCAGGAATTCATTCCTGCCCGCCGAGCGGCGGAAGAGCGATCTTCCCTCCCTCCGTCGTGTACCCTGGAAATACCCAATTCCGATTTTTATGTTTTGCAAAAGCTTTATATTCTAAGCTCAATACAAGCTTTTTTACTTTATTTTTTCAGTTTCCTATGGGATGCCACTGTAAATTTCTTTAAAAAACTGTTTTTTCATGTCACAACTATCAATATTAATCGCGAAGTGAGTATTTGTAATCAATATATCCGCCTGAAAAATGCTTGTTTTCACGACGGCGGATCATTCGGAATCCTGCTCTCTCATACATATGTTTTGCCGGAATCAGAAGATCATTGGTGGTGACAATAATTTTTTTGAAATCCGCTTCAGATATCCTGCGTATTGCCTCAAGGATCTGTTGAGTTCCATAGCCATGTCCTTTGAACTCCGTAGCTATGCAGTTATGTCCGATTATCGCATAGTCAGGCATATTTCTCGGATCCCACGAGGCAAAGCCTATGGGATTGCCGTCGATCGTGCTTACGAAGCCGCAACGATCCGCAATATGCGGATTATCAAAGAAAAAATCATCGAAACTCTTCCAGTCATTGCTCCAGACTTCTGCACAGCGGGAATCAAAAGAGTATGCGTCAGACAGCAACTCGAAAAGTATGCCTCGATGAAATGAGCTTATTTTCCTGAATTCCAGTTTTATAAGCTCACTCATAAGACACTTTCAGTTCAAAGCGGAAATTTTATTGAATCAAGATATGGACGCTCCGTTACGCTGAGTTCCAGCTCTGCCGGACTCAGACCGTCTGCTTCTGCACGGACTTTGATTGTTCCGGCTGTTCTGCGCGAGCGGATTATAAGCATGGACTGTCCGTGAAACTGAGAAATATGCTTCTGGTCAAAAGTCTCGATTGAGCGCGGATCGCCGTTTCCAAGCGCAGCCAGAGTTCCGCCGCTTACAGTGAAGCGTATGTCGTGCGAGGAGTGAGGCTGAATTTCGCCGCTCACGTCAAGCACCGAGACAGTGACAAAGGCTAGGTCTTCGCCGTCGGCAGTCAATATATTCCTGTCTGCTGAAAGCGATATCTTGCTTGCCTGCGCGGCTGTTTTTCTGCTTACGGATTCCAGCAGATTGCCGGCATCATCCTTAGCCACTGCAACGATGCTTCCCGGCTCATAAATTACATTATCCCATACAATGCGGTTAGAGGGACTGAGTTTTTTGACTCCATAGGATTTTCCGTTGACAAGCAGCTCAATCTGTCCGTAATTTGTGTAGACGTGAACCGGAACAACGGTACCCTCTCGGCCTTCCCAGTTCCAGTGCGGCAGGATATGGAGAATCTTGCGTGATGTCCAGCGTGCCGCATAGAGCCATGCGCGATCCTTCGGCAAAGCGCAGAGATCGAAAATTCCGAAGTAGGAGCTGTGGGACGGCCAGTGATGATTGTACGGCGAAGGTTCTCCGAGATAATCAAAACCTGTCCAGACAAATTCACCCATTATCCAAGGACACTGATCCTGATAGTGGAATTCGGTGTCCGGAGTCTGCGACCACGGGCAGTGCTCAAGGTCATAGCTTGAACACTGGCAGTTTTCGTGATCCTTGACGCCGCTTTCAGCCGGAAGAAAATATTCACCTCTTGAGCTGACCGTCGAGGCTGTTTCGCTGCCGTACTGAGGCTTATCCGGCAGACGCTTATGGAATTCCTCGTAGCGGTGCGGTTTATAGTTCCAGCCTACGATATCGAGTTCCTGAGGCAGACGGTTTTCCAGAGCCATGTCAGGCACGTCGAGTCCGGCCGTGACAGGACGAGATTTATCGATATTGCGGACAAGCTCGGCAAGATGTCGTGCCACTGATGCTCCGTCCTTGTCGCGCTGTTCGTTGATTTCGTTGCCGATGCTCCACATAATTACGGACGGATGATTGCGGTCGCGCCGGATCATGTCGCAAAGGTCGCGCTCGTGCCATTCCGCATAGAGAGTGGAGTAGTCATTGGCGCATTTTGCGATCTGCCAGCAGTCAAAGGCTTCATCAATGGCAAGAAATCCCATTGAATCGCAAAGATCCAGCCACTTCGGATCAGGAGGATTGTGCGTGCTTCGGACAGCATTGCATCCGATCTGCTTGAGCAGGAGGAAACGATGTTTCAAAGAGGGAAGCGAAAAAGCCGCTCCGAGAGGTCCAGCGTCATGATGCAGGCAGACGCCCTTCATGTAATAGGGTTTTGAGTTCAGCGTCATACCGCGCTCAGAATCAAAAGCTATTTGCCGGAAACCGTATGGAATTTCAAGCTGATCGGCAAGGATTCCTCTGTGAAAAAGCTTCGCACGGACAAGATAAAGTGACGGCTCCTCGGGCGACCAGAAACGGCACTGAGTCAGTTTAAGCGTATCTTTTCCGCTTGCAAGGAGCGTTCCGGAGGGATCAAGCACTTCAAATTCGACATCTCCGGCGCTGCATTCAGCATTGACCTGCAATGTGGCGCTACGCTGTTCCAAGTCCAAGGAGACCGTTTTAAGTTCGATTCCGTTATATTTGAAATGAGCCTCTTCGAGCTTGTGCAGACGGACTTCTCGATAAATTCCTGCTCCGGGATACCAACGCGAAGATGTCGGCGGATTCTCGACACGGACGGCAACGATATTTTTGCCCGCCTGCGTCAAGTCTCCGATATCAAGCGCAAAGGAGCTGTAACCGTAAGGACGTTCGCCAGCGAATTTTCCGTTGACATAAACTTTCCCATGACTCATCACCCCGTCGAATTCCAGACGTATCGAGCGCCCTGATTCCGCAAGATCAAAACTTGTGCGGTAGAGTCCGATTCCGACATGCGGCAGGCCGCCTGTACGTCCATAGTGTGCTGTCTCGTGAGTTTCTCCGTCCTGAAGAATTCTGGTAACTTGCTTGTCGTTTTCCGGATCGAAGGGGCCGTTGATGGCCCAGTCATGAGGAATCTGCACCTGAGTCCAGGCAGAATCGTTAAAATCAGGAAGCTCGAATCCGTCGATATTTCCTAAATGAAAAGTCCATTCTTTCAAGACTGCGGACTGGCGCATAAAAACCTCAATAATTTACCTGTTAGCGCAAAACTTCCGTCAATATGAAGCTTGCATGAATAATCAGCTTTGTCGCTCCTGCAATTCATCCGACGAAAAGCAAGACTTGATAAAATGCCAGTCTTCCGGTGATTTTGCCATTTTCCTTTAGCGGATTTTCAAATATTTCATGAAATCAGCCCTGCAAATCATCAATCCGCCAGTGCAAGTCAAATTGGTTTGAACTTATGTAGGCATTTACTTTTATCTTGTCACATGATGGCATTCCAAGAAAATGCTTGAGATTTCAGTGCATATATCCTTGAAATGTAGAACCTTCACATGTACAGAAATGTGCCTAATTTGTGCAAGTTCAAAAAACATTAGCTGATTTAACAAAAAACATCTAAAAAATGTAAAATCAGTTTAAATTGATAGGATACACAATGACTCTATCAACATTGGGTGCAAAAAGAACAATTAAGACCGTTGCCGAATTCATGTCCCATTTAGATACAGATACTGCGGGATGGACAATTCGTTGGTTTCGCGGGCAAAAGGAAAATTGGGAGTTGAAACCGACAATTTTCCGCCGGAAATATAATGAAAACCTGATTTGTCACGACTTTCGGAATAAGGCTCCTGGCTATGGAGTGGATATCGAATTTGACCGTTTTGACAAATGGCTCTTTCAAATGCAACACTATGGAGCTCCAACTCGTTTACTTGATTGGACCGAAAGTGTTCTTGTGGCACTTTACTTTGCTACTTTAGACGCTGGCTCTGATACAGAAAAGAGTAAGCCAGTTGTTTGGATATTAAACCCGGCAGAGATGAATAATGTTTCAGTTAATAAAAAATCTGTTCTTCTTTCTATGGCTACTAGCCAAAGTGTTTGCGGAGGTTATAACAATTGTCAGCTTGCTTTCAATGCGGCAAACCCACGTACAGGATCCAATGATAATGATACTAACAAACCATTGTCTACTATCAATCCTGTGGCAATAACCACTACGTATATCGACCAGCGTTTAGTTGCTCAAAAAAGTGTATTCACAATTCATGGATCATCAAGAGAACCGCTGGAGAAATGTTTTGGAATTAATCCATCATTTATTTTCCGATATGAATTTTCTGAAGATGCCGCCCAATCCATCCGCACTGAACTCACTACCATGGGGATTACGCATTCCTCTATTTTTCCCGATCTTGGAGGATTATGCAAGGATTTGAAAACAAAGTATATATGTAAAGACTCGGAAGCAACACATACTGTTGACCATTGCGGTTTTAAATCACATCTTTTTCATGCATGATATCGGAATATCTGAAAGGTTTATCTTGTTCACAGTTCCGAGAAACTGATTCAATCTTTTGAGATGTCGAGAGCTAATGATTTTGTCATAAGAGTTAAGTCTTGTCTGTATACTCATTTTTATCTTGAAAATAAGTCTGATTTTCTAATCATGGATTGAGATGGATGCAGAATGTGTTTAGATGGCTGTTCTTGCGGCGCTGATTGCGGTTTTTAGTTTGTCGCAGGGGAGGCCGATGATGTTATCGAGGGAACCGGAGATTTCGGCGACAATCATGTCGCCGTGTTCCTGGATGGCGTAGGCTCCGGCTTTGTCGAGGGTATGGACTCGTTTTACATAGTCGCGGGCGGTCGAGGCGGTGAAGTTTTTGAAGCGGACTGTGCTGATTTCGGCAAAGTCGCAACGGATGTTCAGGGCGAAGGATCTCAGGCGGACTCCGGTTATGACTTCGTGGACTTTACCTGAAAGACGACAGAGAATATCGACGGCGTCAGACTCGGAGGCTGGTTTACCTATGATATTGTCCTCGAAGGAAATCACGGTGTCGGCTCCGATTACTAAGGCATTCGGATGATCTTTGGCGACGGCATCAGCTTTGAGCATTGCATTCAGCAGAGGTATGTAAGGCGGATAAAGATAATTCTCGATCTCCGGCACATGCGGGGCTATGACTTCAAAATCAAAGCCAGCCGCTTTCAAAAGCTCACGGCGCCGCGGCGAGGCGGAGCCGAGTATCAATCTGATGCCGGAGTTATTCATGAAAACATCAAGCCTTTTTAGCTTCCTTGACAATCTTTTTCACGGCTTCACAGATACGATGGATTTCCTCGTCCGTCAGACCCGGATAGATGGGCAGAGACATGATTTCCGAAGCAAGCATTCCTGAAATCGGGAAGTCTTCCTTCACAAAGCCGTATTTTTCCTTGTAATAGGGGTGCATGTGAAGAGGAATATAATGTACGCTGCAACCTATTTCGGCATCCTTCATCTTATCAATAAACAGATCGCGCGTTATGCCTGTTTCCGAGGCGACGATACGGATTTCATAGAGATGCCAGGCATGCTTTCTGTCCTTTTTCTCGAAAGGAAGGACTATACCGGGAATTCCATGAAGTCCTTTTGTAAGCTTTTCGGCGACTTTTTTGCGCTCATCCATGAAGAGATCAGCCTTTTTGAGCTGGTGTATGCCTATGGCTGAGGCGACGTCGGTAAGGTTGTATTTGAAGCCGGGGGCGACGATCTCGTAATACCATGATCCGGCTTTGGAGAAGCGCTTCCAGGCGTCCTTGCTGATGCCGTGGAGAGCCATAACACGCATTCTGTCGGCCCATTCCTGATTGTCGGTTGTCGCCATGCCGCCTTCACCTGTCGTAATGGTTTTATTGGCATAGAAGGAGTAACAGGCGATATCCGCGCTTTTGCCGGCCATGATCCACTGTCCTTTTTTGTCCTTGAAGAAGGCGGGGCAGCAGTGAGCGCAGTCTTCGATCATGTACATGCCGTACTTGTCGCAGAGTTCACGAGCTTTAAGGACATCTGCAACCTGACCTCCATAGTGGACTGGGATGATGGCGCGGATTTTTCCGTGTTTTTCAGGAACGCCCTTAACAGGTTTTCCCGCCTGAATTTTTTCGATAATTTCTTCGGCCTGCGTCATGTTCATGCAGAAATCGTCTTCGTTGCAGTCGACAAGAACGGGAGTAGCGTTGAAGTAGCGGACGACTTCGGCGGTAGCCGCGAAAGTCATTGAAGGGACAATAACAAGTTCGCCTTCCTGAAGTCCGACGGCTTCAAGCGCAAGATGGAGGGCGGCAGTACAGGAGTTCAACGCGACGGCATGGGAGAAACCTGTATATTTTGCAAAATCCTCCTCGAATTTCTTAGTTCTTCCGGCAGTGGTGAGCCATCCTGATTTAAGGCAGTCCACAACTTCGCTGATCTCTTCTATTCCGATCTGAGGTTTGAAGAACCTTATGAAATTATCGTCGCTCATTTTATAACTCCTGCAAAATTATTTAAAAACAATTCAGCTACTTTATACCCGGAAAGCGCTTTTTTAAAATTTCTTCTTGTCAAAAGCCTTAAAAGCTCATATCTTAGAGACCGGGACTGTTAACAAAGGAGCAGCGACAGCCAATGAAACAGATAATTCTGTTTGCAGTAGCACTGATGACGGCTTTATATATTGCCGGATGCTCTTCCTCCGGTCCTGAAACAAAAGAGGAAGAAAGCGTTGTCCAGCCTCTGATCGCGCCTTTGCCGCCGCCTCAACCTAAGCAGGAAGATCTTCCGGTCTCCGTGCAGAAAAACGGAAAAACCTGGAAGTCCCCAAAATATGAATCTTCCGATGAAAAGCCTGAACTCACGAGTCCTCTGCTTCCACCCGAAGCTTCTGTGCAAGTGCCTGTAGCCAACCGTCTTGTCATGCCGGACGCGAACACCGAACGTTTTCTCTCCGACAGTTCCTTTGTGATGAACTGGCTGGTTTCGAGTCCTTTTGAAATGCCGACGAATGAGAATCCGGCTTCATTCATCCACAAGGAAGTCCTTCCCGATGAAAAGTATGCAGACGGAACGGAAGTAGCCGGGCTGGTAAGCTGGCAGAAGACTCTTTTCGACGGAGGTGCCACTCCCGGAAAAATAGATTTGAGGGCATTCTACCCGAATCTTTCCAGACCTGCTATGGTCTATCTCCTGACCTATGTCTATTCAGAAAATGATGTACAGGACATCACGCTTAAAAGCGGCGGAAACGGCTACATGAAAATCTGGATCAACGAGCGTCTTGTCCATGCCTGGAGCCAAGGCTTCCGAGAAGCATCCATAGATCAGGACAGCATTGACGGCATCAAATTTCAGAAGGGTTACAACCGCATCATGGTCAAAGCCTTAATGCTCTATCCTGCCAGACCGTGGTCGATATTCATCCGCTTCACCGGAGACAAAGGCCTTCCCATCTGCACAAGATAAAAGGATTGTGGATTATGAATGCAATCGACTTACAAAGATTTCAACAGTGCGCACTTTCTCTGAATCTCGATCTTCTGACAGTCCTTGACAAGCAACAAGGCCAGATCGAAAAATCCTGATATCACCGTTATGCTCCTGTGAGGCGGATCATTAAGTGTAATGTTATATGAGCCACAGCAAGGACAGCAGAACAGGCTCTGGCGAATTATGCCGGGACAAAAAGTGTTACAATTTGCCGGAAAAAGTCTTTGCTCCACAGTTCAAGTTCCTGCTGATCACGGATAAATGGACGCAGATCCTGCTTCAGCATTTCAATATCAGAGCCTTCAACTGTCTCCAGCAGAAAGCTATGCAAGCGAGACAAGGTCAACGCTTGTCCATCAGGATAATCGCCTGATTGTCGCATCCGTTGCTCCAGATGGGAAAGATTGACTTGCGGATAATGGGCGGCATACCAGACCATATCATACCAATCCCGTCCTTTGGAACGGTTGCGCCATTTACGACAAAGAACCGCATGCAATTTTCCAGCCAGCAAATCCGGAGTGACATAAACCCGTACGGTATGCGGAATAGGGCGTAGCAACGTTTTGATCTCCGTCTGGAATCCCGGCGGCGGATCAATGTCTATTTCCAGTTTGATTTTCAAGTCTTTCCGGGAATGAATCCGATCCGTCAGTGCAGCCGGCAATCCAATCGAAATCAACTGCATCTTAGTGTTTGTCTTCAAAAAAGCGGAATCAATATTGAATTCACGATTTTTTTCTTTACTCACAAATTCGACCGAAAAGCCAAAACTTGCCAGTTCCCGACGTAAAGCCTCGGCATAACTTGACAAACGGAATTCTTGGTCTGGATGCAGCAACGAAAAATCCAAATCTTCGGAACCCCGATTCAGTCCGTAAAGGATCCGCAGTGCCGTCCCTCCGTAAAAAGCGGCGTGTTCAAAGAATTTCCCGCGCCATAAGCCCTGCAAGGCTAATTCCTGCATGATTTCCCTCAGCGCGTTAATATAATCGTCCTCATTGCGACATTCATAGCGCTCAAGCATCTGCTGAATTACCATATTCATCGCGAATTCTCCATTAAAAACTTTAGCAAGCCGCTCATTCGCCCTCTTGCGTGCTCCAGTAATTCTGAAAGCACTGTTCGATTCAAATCAGCCAGACTATCAGGTTCCAGCCTCAGATCTTCAAACAGATAGTTTTCCACAGCAGTGCCGTCAAAACGTTTATCCGTCAATGCCTTGTCGTATATAGCCTTTTCTTTGGCTGCAATCAGAAAATTACCGCCTGCAGAATCCATTCCGTCAATACCGATCGAATAATCTGCCGCATTCCGTTGCAGGTAAATAAAATTGCCAACCGGGGTGGAAAACTCTCTGGGACGACCCAACGTCATGGATGTAACTGCTTCGACCCGTTCCGGGATCATCCCGTAATAAGCAAGTGCATAATCGCAACTTACATAACTCGGCCCATATATCATATTAGCAATGGCGCAGGAGTTCAACGGTGCCTTGCGCAGATATTCAGGGAAGGTATAAAACCCTTTCTTAATCCGAATGACTTCACCGGACGCCAGCAACCTCCCGATTTTCGTCCGGACATTGCCATATCCTGACAGAACATCGGTCAACTGTGCGTAATCAAACAGATCACCAGTTATTTTCTGTCGCAACTGTAATTTCATATATCACCAATATGTATCGTTTAACAGTACTTACTATACATTGATTTTAAACTGGGATCAAGTCTTTTTGACCATCATTATAATAATCAAGGGAATATTACAATATCATTCCATAGTCAACCGAAAAAAAACGGACCTCTGGACTGTCCTAAACTTTTTATCCCAGACGGCAGGCAGAGGGAGATTTTCCGGTTTTTCGCTTGAAGAGATTCGAGAAGTAATAAGGATCTTCGAAGCCTAGCTGCAAGGCAATTTCCTTTATCGGCAGAGCGGAATTCTTCAGCAGGCCTTCGGCTTTTTCCATCTTGCAGTGCAGAAAATATGCGTATGGAGTCATCCCGAATTCTTTTTTGAAAATACGCATGGATTGTGATTCGGATTTTCCGGAAACTTTACAGAAATCCGCAAGCGGAATAGTTTTATCGTAAATTCTCTCATGGATCAATTTGAGCATTGAGGCTGCTTCAGAGCTCTTTTCATCAGCAGGAGAATTGAAGTTTCCGAGCATGGCGATCAGAGGGCCGATTATCTCCATCGAAAGCTCTGCCATATCTTTGCCGGGTTTTCTGAGTTTCGCAAGATTTTCCTCGAAATAATCCTTCAACGGACAATTTTTCAGCAAGAGGACTCCGGCAAGTCCATAGGCGGCAAGGAGCGTCGGAACCAGAGAGCCTCCGACATTGAACCAGATTTTTTCCCAGGGATCTTTGGCATCAGAGTAATAATAATGATCCGTACCTGCCGGAACTATGTAAACATCTCCGGCCTCGGGATGACAAAGAGTGGCGTCAACACAGAGAGTTCCGCGTCCTTTTATGATGTACTCGAAAACTGTGATTTCCGTTTTTCGCCTTGCGTGACGATATTTTCCGTCGCGATACGTAATTCCAGCAAAGGTAATGAAAAGCGGCGTATCCGCCCTGTAAGGAGGGAAACTTATTATGTCTTCATTCATGACGATATCATCTATCTATTTGTAAATATTATCCATTTATAAGCACCTATAATGCTGATATAATATATCAAAGAGTCAATAAAGCAATTTAAAAGGATGCTGATAATGCTTATGGATTTTGATTCTCCGATATTGCTTAAAGGGGATGCGCATACGGCGTATCGTGATCCTGCGGTTTATTATCATGAAGGAGTATTTTACTTATATTTTACGCTGGTTGAGACGGATGAAAATGGAGATGTCTGGCTTTTTCTGGCAATGACGACAAGCAGAGACCTCAAGAATTTTACGCCTGTTCTCAAGCTTTCTGAAAAGGATAAGAGCAAGAACTTTTCCAGCCCCGGTAATGTATTCAGATACGAAGGGCGCTTTTGTTTATGCTGTCAGACCTACTGCCGCGAAAACGGCGAGAAATACGCGAATCAGAACGCGAGAATATGGCTGATGCGTTCCGATGACCTCATTCACTGGGACAAACCGGAATGGCTCAACGTCAAAAACACGTCTTTTGCCGAGGCAGGACGCATGATAGATCCGTATATCATTGAAGACAGAAAGCAGCCCGGTTTATGGTGGTGTTTCTACAAGCAGAACGGAGTCTCAATTTCTTCCTCGCGCGACCTTCTTCACTGGGAATATCAGGGACACGCAAACTGCGGCGAGAATGTCTGCGTAATTTATGACGAAAAAGAACAGCTCTACCGCCTCTGGCATTCACCTGAAAACGGAATCGGCGAAAAAATAAGCCGCGACCTCATTCACTGGGAGGACACAGGCCGACTTATCATTTTGCGCCAGCCTGAGTGGCCCTGGGCTCAAGGACGTCTCACAGCCGGAATGGTGCTTGATTTGAGAAATGACCCGGGGTTCGCTAAGGCTATCATGTTCTTTCACGGCAGCGGCCCGCAGAACGAGGATGTAATTTTCGACCAATACGCCTGCATTGCGTTTGCCTGGAGCGATGATCTGATCTCCTGGCAAACGCTGCCGTAAATCACAGGACTTAACATTAACAATTACTGCGGGGTGCCGGAGGCAATGGACGAGGCTACGAAACCTCGGAAATCAGGCGAAACCTGCTGATAAGCTCTGGTCAAAGCTCTGAGATAGCCACTGTAGTAATAAAGCCAGCCGTTCTGGCTTTCAGTGGCTGAAAAGGTTCTGACGGAAACTGTCTTGCCTTTTGAGTCAATCATCTCAGCGGAAAACTTCAGATACGCATATCCGTACTCATCGGGAGCGCCGAAGGCCTGGGGAACATAGCCGACAATACTGACACCGTACATAGTGAATTTACGCTGCCAGTCAAGTCTGTTCAACTTGAGTCTGATTATGTAGTCCGGAGCCTGTGCTCCGCTGAGCAGAGGAGAAATTTTCGAGATTTCAGGCGATGTTGTCACTTCAACCGCGAGTCCTGCGGCACGCAAGTCTGCTGCGAGCAGCTCGGCAAAATCCATTTCGTAGTCGAAACGGTTTGCGTTCCACTCATAAGTGAAAGCCTCGGGCGTACGTATTTCCCTTACATAAGGATAGAAGGGAATATAAGCCTTTGTACAGGGAGTCGTACCCGCGTGACCTCTGTCATCAAAAGGTTTCATGATGACGATTTTCCTGACGGGGCTAACGTTCTCCATCTTGGGAAGAGGTTGAAAATCATAGGTCAAAGAGGGATTGACAGAGCATCCGGCAAGCGGCAGTATCAGAAGAGCCGCAAGGAGATAAATAAGCTTATACATAAAATCTATGTCCTGTATTAATATTCTTTTGTTTTGCGGATTTCCTGTTCATCACTCCACTCAAGAATTCCTGTTCTGAGGTTCTTCAGGCTCATGGTGAACTTGTAGTAGACATCAACGACATCGTCATTTTTCTGCTTGATTTCAGTGAGATTGGATACAAGCAGGTACTCGGCGGAATACTGCTGTCCGAACTGGACGGCGGAATTCTGATCGTTGAGTCCTTTTTCCTGCTGTGCTCTGATTTCCTCGATTGTCTGGGCATCTGAGCTTCTGTCGGTGAAGCGGAACTTGCCGGAGCGCATCAGCTTTGTTCTTATCGAGTCAGTGATCGACTGAGTATCGATATGCTGCATGGTCTTGTTGTTGACCTTGGCGACTTCAATGATCGGACGGCGGTCTCTTGTGATATCAACGATCGGCGGAAAGGTCAGCATTGAGTTAACCATGCTGTTGGCTGTCTGCTGAAGATCGTTCGAACCGAAGTCCGTCGATACCGGTTTTGCGGATGTCGGATCGCCATATCTGACCTTGGGAGACGAGCAGGCAGTCACCAGCACGGCAAGTCCGCAGAGAGTCAGTCCGAGAAAAACAATACGTTTGCTTATCATAATTAATCCTGTCTGTTTTATATTTGAGTTTTAATATATCACTGATCGTCAGCTTCGCGGATTTTGACCTTGAAAGTCTTGGCCGAAGGATTGGGAGCCAGTCCCTGAATGGTTCTGGTTTCTCTTCCGTTCAGATATATCGGAATCCATGCGGTACGGGCTGGATCGACTTCCATACCTGAGGAATCGTACCATGAGAACTTGTACTCAAGTCTGTAGGGATTGCTGTAGCCTGATTCTATTTCCATATTCACCTGAAGCAGACCGTTGATGAAACGGGTTCTGGTATCAAGCACTTTTACGTCGACCGGGCTGTTTTTGAAGTTGACTGTTGTGCTGCCGTCCGCGCCGCCGTCGATGTCCATGACAGCGGTGCTGCATCCCTGAATCAGAATCAGAGAAGCCAGTGCCAGTCCGTAATAAAGAAGTTTTTTCATGTTCAATTCACTCCTCAGTTATTCTGTGTTCCGGCGTTCTGGGGCGGATTCTGGTTTGCTCCATTTGTGCCGGACTGTTCAATTGTGGCATTATTATCAAACTGCAAAGGCTTTTCTGATGAGCCGGGAGTCGTGTCGGCAGGATTTGCCGGAACGCGTCTCGGAGCCTCGGGAAATGAACCGCCGGGCGCTGACAGAGGAATCACGGCTTTTGGCGCATTGACCTTTATCAGCTTGACCACACAACCCTTGGCGATTCCGAGATTGCCGCCTGCTATTGTCGCGTAGGATTGTCTGGCATCCGAACGGGATACGACACCTCTTCCGACTGATACCTCGTTGCGGAAGATTTCGCCTGAATCGTCATCCTTCACTTCTTCCGAAGCAAAGAATTCGACAGGAGCACCTTCCACAAAACCAGACGGGATGCCGCGGTTTATCAGAACCTGCTGACCTGTGACTGTCAGGATTTTGGCGGGGCGTATGAGAGCGATCGAGTCCTGACAGAGTGCGTTGGCAACTTTTTTAGCCAGCTCAACCAGAGCGGCATCGCTACCCTGAAGGCCGACACCGGTTCTGTTGTTCTCGACGATTTCCTCCTGAACCATCTGTGCGCTCGGTACATCCGGCAGCAGACGTCCTGTTGTCGTGTCGACAATCGAAACTGTCGCCGATATGTATATTCTGCGCCTCATGGAAGAACGTCCGATATCCTTGTATTCCTGAACTTCCACCATGTCTTCAAAGGCGTCGATCTGAGGCAGAAAAGCATATTTCGCTCCTGCCATTTTACCTATCTGAGCCGCATTCCTGTCATTAATATCGACCGCAGTAGCTGCAAAGCCCTGTTCCTGTTCGATCTCGGACTTGCGCTTGCGTTCGACGATCTGGAAAACCCTGGCGGAACTCAGAGCGGAAATGAACTGGGTGTCGAGAGACTGTGCGGCGAGCTTCATGGAAAGAATCTTGCCATTTTTCTGCGCCGAATCCATTACAGAAGGCTGAACCTTCAGTTCACCGATGTAAATCCCTGCCTGTTCCCCTTTTGGAAGGGGATCCTGAGCAAAGGCCGTCATGCTGACAAACGCCAGAGCAGAGGCCGATATATATAAACTTGCCATCCTGATTGATTTTATCATATTAAAATTATCTCCTGAATTATTTTATCCGACACTCAACGACCGTGAATAACCTGCATCAGCTGCTGGGCGAATCCGTCGGAGCGTATATAGCTGTTTTTAAGGAAGACTTCACCGCCGGAAGAAAGCTTTTCCTTGACATCAACATCGGCCTTGCTCTGTTCCTTGGCGATGTCGATTTTTGCAAGTCTCTCGGCCTTTTCGAGTTCCTGAGCCTGTTTGAACGCCGTGATATCCTTATACTTCGCGAGTCCCGATTCCGAAAGCTCAAGAGCTACATCGAACTTCTGATTTTCAGCGACATTCACGGTGCGTTCCCATGTCTGGAAGTATTCACGTGAAACCCTCAGCTGATGCAGACCAGGTCTAGCCTTGAAATTACCAGGCGCAGAACCTATCGACACTCCGTCGAGTTCAACGCTGACTCCTTCGATGTTCGCCTGTACCGAGAACGGAACCGAAGCCGCCGCCTGTTTTGCCGCCTTGCGGATGCGCTCCACATTCGAGCTTATATTGTCGGACAACATGGCACTACCTGAATCCAGCAGATTGTCCACTATGTTGTTCTGCTGAATCTGAAGACTCGCGTTCTGATTTACTTTGTACGAGGCTGTAAGCGTATCGCCGTAAACCGACTGACCTGTGGCACCGTCAAGCACTTTGATGGTCAGCGGCATAGTGTAAAGATCCACAGTATTGTCTGTTTTGTATATAGTGCCTTCGCCTTTAAATGTGCGCTTTTCATGTCCGAGCTGTCCCATCGACGCTACGATGATGAAATCGGCATCAAGCATCTGAGCGACACGCAGCGAGGATGCCTGCGCTACTGCGCCAGCACGTCCCTGCTCGACAAGTTCTGTTTCATTCTGCTGACGGTCATTTGTGGCAAGTCCAGTCAAGCTGGAATTCGTTCTTGTCGTCGTCGCCACGCCCATGACCGTCTTCACGTCCTTGAAGATCTGCTCTTCAGGCGCGTTGGCCTCTCTGAACTTCTGAACGATGGACTTGAAGTCCAGAATGCCGAAACCTTTTTCCGTGAGGCGTGCGGACAATCTGTCATTGAATGTATCGATCTTGTCCGAAAGCTCAAGACCTCCGTTGTTCCGCATGAATATTGCGGCTTTTATGGTGTCGCTGCTCTCTGCCGCTGTGAGCCCGGCTGATGCCGTCAATGCTGCCGCAAGCAGGAGCGTCTTAATTTTCATCATTCGCAAAAACATATTCAATTGCCCTCCCGGGGTTGATTTGCATTTTCTTCCTTTTCAGCGGGCTTATTCGGCCATAAAAGCTGAAAAATCGTTCTCGGTCCCGCCTGTATAACTCTTACTATAGTGGTCTTTCCTGTGCTGATAGGAATTCTTTCTTCCAGACTCTGCCCGAACTTCATCTTGTGCTCTCCCGGCGGCATTTCCGCGACAAGGATCTGCACATTTTCGGGCAGCGACATGAAACAGCGTAAATCAGCGTTTTCACTTAGATTGTTATAAAGCGCCGAAGCTATCATAATACCGATTCCGGTCGCTTTCACTGCGTCATTATCGCTTGAGGCCGTCATTACGGCTCCAGCCGCAAAAGCGCTTCCTTTCACTATTACTCTGGCAGTCTGTCTTATGACTCTCCATTTTGCCTCCTCCTTCAGTGCATGCACCGCAAGGGAGTTCATATAGCATATCGGAGCCGTATTGCCGACTTCTCCAAGATCGGAGGAAACTCGAAGCGGCGGAACATCGCGCCACCTGAAATCATATACCGGATAAGCCACCGCAACCGCGGCAAGAGTTATAAAGACCTCCTTCTTACGCGGAGCCCATCCATATTCATAAAGTACCACCAATCGTCCGTTTTCTCCAGTTTTCTCCTTCTTAAACTGCTCCCATATCTCCGGATAAGTGCTTTTTAAACTTTCATAATCCTCTGTCCTTCCGAGCTTTATAGCGGTTCGCACAAGGTCGCGCTGCAAGTAGGGATTATCGGGCATGAGTCCCAGAGCTTTCTTGTAGCAGATGTAGGCATCGTCAATATCACCGTTCATCTCGTGGAGTATTCCGCAAACATATATGACGTAAGGATTTAAGAATGACGCCTTGGATTTTGCGAGAGTATCCGCCATATTGGCGAAGGATTTCTCATATTCCGCCATGCCGCGAGCTTCATAGGTGTTCCTTTTAGAGTTCATTTCAGTTTTAGCGGCTTCGACTTCTTTCTTCTTCTGCGCTTCACTTTCGGCTTCCGAAGTCTCAGAACTCGGCTCTGCTGCGCTGTCTTCTTCCGCAAAAATATCTTCCGAATTTTTCACAGGTTTGGAGGGCTTCTGTTCAACAGGAGGAGGCGGTGGCGGTGACTTTGCCTTCTCTTTCACCTTCTCGGCTTTTTTTTGCATATTCTGTTCATTTTCAAAGAGTTTCTTCTGGACTCCAGCTTCGGATTTGCGGAATTCTTCCTCTTTGTAATCCTGCATTTCTCTGGCTTCTTCAGCCTCGTTAAGAAGGAAATCCGCATTACGGATTTCGACCAGAGCTCCATCAAGATCACCCTTCCCAAGATAGTTGAAGGATTGATAGAGATAGAGCATTTCCACTTCAAAAAGACGGGCTTTGTAAGGTAGCATGTTGTCATTTACAAGAACAGAACCTGTATTGATCTCCGCTCCCGGCAGAGTATTGTCGTCGAGCTCGCGCTTTTTGAGTATATCTATCTCATCACAAAAGCTTTGGCGGCTTGTCTCGTAGTCGCCGAGCATCTGAGCCATGCGTCCTCGTTCCATCAGATAAAGCTCTTCTGAAAGACTGCCATGCTTAAGATTGTCGGCGTAAAGAGTCCTTGGATTTATCGGATTGTTGTACTCAATGGAACGGATGTATCCGGGCGTAGGAGACCCTGCGCATCCGGACAGAAGTCCAAGAAGCGCCAGAGCGACTGCGTTTACATATATATTAACAGTTCTTGACAAAGTCGCTTTTCCCCTGCCTTTAAAAGTCCCTCTTCGACGCTACCCGGAATAATATATGACGGCATATAATTATCATAAGTAAGGCTAATAGCAAGCTGATAAAGCAGCCGCGCATACAAAAAACACCTGTTACGCAATGGGCATAACAGGTGTTGAAGATCGGAATTTATGACGGAATTACTTGATCATCATCGACATGATGGCCTTCTGAACATGCAGTCTATTCTCGGCCTGATCGAAGACGATTGACTGTGATGACTCAATGACGTCATCTGTAATTTCCTCGCCTCTGTGGGCAGGAAGGCAATGCAGGACTCTGGCGTCAGGTTTGGCTGCCTTCAGAAGCTTCATGTCGAGCTGGTACGAAGCCAGTTCGGCAAGACGCGCCGCTGATTCCTTCTCAAAACCCATGCTGACCCAGACGTCCGTATAGAGATAATCGGCGTTTTCGACGGCCTTTTTCGGGTCCTGTTCCCAGACTACCTTGCCGCAGCTGTTCTTCATTGTCATGAGATCGGCGCGAGGTCTGTACTTTTCGGGAGCGGCAATCACGAGTTCAAAGCCGGCAATGTGCGCGGCAAGCATCAGCGAATTCGCCATGTTGCTTGAGCCGTCGCCGAGGAAAACCATCTTGATACCTTCAATGCGCTTGCTGTATTCATAAACAGTAAATATATCTGTCAGAATCTGGCAGGGGTGATAGTCGTCAGTCAATGCATTGATGACCGGCATGCTTGCATACTTTGCGAATTCGACAACTTCATCGTGTCCGTATGTGCGGATTACAACGGCGTGAAGGTATCTGCTCATGACTCTTGCTGTGTCTGCGATAGTTTCGCCGCGACCCATCTGCAGCTTGCTCTGATCCATGAAAACCGGATACGCTCCGAGTTCGTGAATACCGACTTCAAAAGAAAGACGGGTTCTGGTCGAGGATTTGGAGAAAATCATGCCGACGCTTTTGCCTGCAAGCGGTTTGTCTTTTGTAAATGCTCTTTCTTTTTTGAGTTTTTCTGAAAGTGCAAAAACTTCTTTGATTTCATCAAAGCTTATTTCACCGAATGTAAGAAAATCTTTCTGCATTAATCAATTCTCCGTATTGAGCAGGGTTTCTGTTCAGGTGGCGGCCTGTTTTGCTGCGGCCAGTATAGCCAGGCATTCAGCAATTATTTTAACAGCGGCTTTGATCTCTCTCTCTTTAACGTTGAGAGGAGGCAGAAGACGCAGAACGTTTTCTCCGGCAGGGAGAGCGATAAGTCCATGCTCGCGCAGAAGCGGCAGAAGCTTGGCTCCGACCTTTACGCTGTCGTCGAAAAGCACTCCGGCAAGGAGACCTTTTCCGCGGACTTCGAGCATGCACGGATATTTCTTTTTGAGCTTCTCAAGCTGCTCTACAAGGAAATGTCCCTGTTTGACGCAGTTTGCAAGCAGATTCTCGTTATGAATAGTGTCTATCACCGCAAGAGCTCCGGCACATGCGAGGGGAGTTCCGCCGAATGTGCTTGCGTGAGTTCCGGGAGTCAGCACTTTTTCATATTTACGCTTTACAAGGAACGCTCCTATCGGGATGCCGTTGCCGAGAGCCTTGGCAAGAGAAAGTCCGTCAGGCTCGATTCCGTAACCCTGATATGCGTAGAAGAAACCGGTACGCCCCATTCCGCACTGAACTTCGTCAAAGAGAAGAAGGATGTTCTTCTCATCGCAGAATTCACGTATCTTGCGCAAATATTCGGCGTTCGAGGCAATGATGCCGCCTTCGCCCTGTACAGGCTCAAGAAGTATGGCGACGGTCTTGCTGTTGTACGCCTTTTTCACAGCCTCAAGATCGTTGAACGGAACATGTACGAAGCCGGGCATATCGGGCTGGAAGCCGTGACGGTATTTTTCACGTCCGGTCGCCGCGAGAGTAGCGAGAGTACGTCCGTGGAAAGATTCCTCCATCACGATGATCTCATGACGTCCCGATTCAAAGCCCCATTTGCGGGCAAATTTTATAAGTCCTTCATTCGCTTCGGCTCCGCTGTTGCAGAAGAATGCCTGTCCGTCAAAACCGTGGCGTATGAGTTTTTCAGCAAGGCGCGGCTGATATTCGTTGTAAAAGAGGTTGGATACGTGCACAAGCGTCGAAAGCTGTTTTTTGACAGCGTTCGTCACCGCAGGATGACAGTGTCCAAGGTTTGAAACGGAAATACCGCAGGCAAAGTCGATGTATGACTTGCCGTTGCTGTCCCAGACATTGACTCCCTTACCTCTGACAAGCATGAGACCCGTTGATACATAGGTGTTCATCACATACTTGTTCTGAAGCTCAAAAATCTGACTGTAATCTTTCGTTTCCATTTTTTCTTCGTCTGCGCCTTCTGTAAAAGCTTGTTATCTCTCAAGAAACAAGCGAAAAATATATTACGTTTTTAATTGGCAATCAAGCCTTTTCGGGAAAATCTAAAAAAAAATTAACATAAAAGTCTTTTTTAAGCGAATAAAAAGCATTTCACATGTTTATTTTTACTCCGAAAACGCTAAATTTATCTTTGTTATTTTGCAGCTTAATTTAAAATAAAGAAGCGACCATATGAAAAACTGTATTTTCTGCCGAATCATAGCCGGTGAAATCCCGTGTACAAAAGTTTATGAAGATGAACTTGTTCTCGCCTTCATGGATATCGCGCCGATCAACCCGGGACACATCCTCGTCATCCCCAAGGAGCATCATACAAGCGTGGCATCCATACCGGAAAATGTCGGCGGCAGAATCTTCCACGTCGGTTCAAGAGCCGGAGTCGCCATGAAAAGGGCTCTGCATGCGGACGGCTTTAATCTTCATCTTTCGGACGGCACATGCGCCGGACAGGTCGTCATGCACGCTCATCTCCATGTAGTTCCGCGCTCGCTGGAGGACGGCTTCCACTGGAACTGGCGACAGCTCAAATATGCTTCAGACTCGGAACGCAACGCAATCGCAGCTCAGATCAGTGAAAAAATCAAACTCGGAGAACTTTCAGAATGAATCTCATAAACGAAACTTTCAAAAAATGCGCCGGAGAAAAACGTCCGGCTTTCGTATTCTACGTCACAGCAGGCGACCCGGACTTCAAACGTTCATTACAGGTAATTGATGAAGTCGCCGCCGGAGGAGCCGATATCCTTGAACTCGGCGTTCCCTTCTCTGACCCGCTTGCCGACGGCGAAGCAAACCAGCTTGCCGCCTGCCGCGCTCTCGATTCCGGTATGACCGCACTGAAAGTGCTTGAGCTTGCCGCCGAAGTCCGCAAAAAACATCCGAATCTTCCTCTCGTGCTTTTTACTTATATGAATCCTGTTGCGTACTCATGCAAGTTTGCGGATTTCTGCAAAAAAGCCGCCGCTTCCGGAGTCAACGCAATACTTCCGCTCGACATGCCGCCTGAAGAATCAGCCGACTACAAGAAACAGATTGATGACGCCGGTCTCGGCATCGTCAGCCTGATAGCTCCGACAACTCTTGAAGAACGTTATAAAGCTCTCGGAGACTATGCGGGCGCATTCATCTATTACGTTTCTCAGGAAGGCGTTACAGGCGAACGGAAAGAGTTCGCCTCAGGAGTCGGTGCAAAGATCAAAGGAATCAAAAAATACAGCAATTTGCCTGTCGTCGTCGGCTTTGGCATATCGACTCCAGAACACGTCAGAGCCGCCGCGGCATCAGGCGCGGACGGCATCGTCATCGGAAGCGCTCTTGTGCGTAAGGTTGAAGCTCTTGCGGCAGGAAAAGGCTCTCTTGAAGAGATCAGAAACTTCGTCAAGTCTCTCTCAGGAGCCCTTAAATAATCAAGGAGACTTTTACTGATGAAAAAACTGATTCTGGCAACAGCGGCATTACTTGTTTCTTTTGCACTTTCAGCTCAGGAAACCGTAAAAGTAGGCGTGATTCTGCCCTTCTCCGGCAGTCTTGCCGCCTACGGGACTCTCACCTTCAACGGTATAAAGCTGCATGTCGACAAGATCAATGCCGAAGGCGGATTCAACGGAAAGAAAATCGAGCTCATCGTCGAGGACAACAACGGTGATGCGACGCAGAGCCGGAATGCCTTCAAAAAACTTGCCGGTTCAGATAAGGTCGTTGCAATCCTCGGCCCTGTCATCAGTACAACTTCTCTTGCGGTAAGACGCGATGCCGTCGAATTCAAAATGCCTGTCATCACTCCTACCGCAACCAACGACAAGGTTACTCAACGCAATCCGTACATGTTCAGAACCTGTATCGATGATTCCTTTCAGGGCGTTGTCATAGCCAACTATCTTGCAAAAACACGTAAAGTCATGAATGCCGCTCTGATCGTCGACAGAAACAGCGATTATTCGAAGGGACTTTCAAAGAGTTTTAAAGAAGCTTATACTGCGGCGGGAGGAAAGATTCTCGCAGAGGAATTTTATCAGCAGAAAGATACTGATTTCGGAGCGCAGCTCAAGAAAATAGCTTCAAGTGGAGCCGAATTTGTCTTTATCCCTGGATACCATCCTGAAGTCCCCATGATAATCAAACAGGCTAAAGTAATGGGTCTCAAGGCTAAATTCTGCGGAGCTGACGGCTGGGACAACGATCCGGTCATCAACGGTTCAGGCGATAATATCGAAGGCTGCTTTATTGTCGGAGCTTTTTCGCGTGAAGACAAACGCAAGGCAGTTCAGGATTTTCTTGCTTACTGCGAGAAGAATTATAACGGAAAAGTCGGCACTTTCGAGGCTCTTGGTTATGACTCGATTACAATGCTTACAGAAGCCATGAAGCAGGGGCTGACAGGCGAAGAGATCAGAAAAGGTCTTTCCTCAATCAAAAATCTTGAGCTCGTAACAGGAAACGCCAGCATAGGTGAGGACAACCGCATGATAAAGTCGGCTGTCATTCTGGAAATCTACAAGACCCCCGAAGGGCAATTCGCCACAAGATACCTTACAAACGTCAACCCCTGACCGTAATGTAAGTGATATCTTCGAGCTGATTGTAAACAGATGTAACTCTTCCGCTGAAGCTGTAGAGAGTCAAGGCGGAAGAATATATTGTAGCAGTAGCGATTTCATCCTCAAATTCATATTTTCCGCTAACTTTGCAGTGGAATTCAAGATAATTTCTGCGCCTGACAAGTATCGGTTTTTCTCCGTGATAGACAGTGTCCGACGCCGAATTTTTCAGAACTCCGCTGCCCGGAACGAAAACGGATGAATCTATCATTACAGTTCCGAGCCTGAGAGAGTCAAATGATCTTACTGTTGACATCAGAGTACTCCTTTCCAGCTTAAAATAAGCTCAAGAACATCTGTCCCTGAAACAGTGATATCCAGAAGAGCGTTTTCGCATAGAAGCTCGGAATCCTTATAGACGGCATATTTTCCGCTGCCTTCACCTGAAACTTTATCGATAAGAATTGAGCTTGCGGAATCCGGAATATATCTGCACGAAAAACTCAGAAGCATACCGAAGGAAATATCAGTTCCGTAAATTGAATTTATAAGCGGAGTTTTCTCCTCCTTGAAAGAAGAATCATCCGCCTCAAACTCAAAAACATCGCTTCCGGAAACAAAACGAAGACGCATAAATTCACCTGTCGCTTACTTTGATTGTAAGTTTATAGGCGGCACATGAAGCACCGCAATCGCTGAACGAGGCTGAAAGCGCACGGAAAACGGCATCGCCGTAAGCCTGTCCGTCAAGCAGTTCGATGGCCTTGCGCAGTATTGTTCTTCCGCTTTTCGCTCCTGAATCTGAAAGCATGTCCGCCAGCACAGTCACAACGATTCTGATTTCCGCACGCGGATTTTCCGCATATGCTTCGGACTCGAATGAAACCAGCGCGGCAGGACAACGCAGATCAGGCATATACTCGAAAATTTTCTTTATGTCCGTTGAGGGAAACTTCGACACATTCCAGTCGTTGTAGCTTTTAAGACGCAGAACTGCGAAATCCAGCAGATTTTCGAGAGATTCAACATAATCTGTCAAAGGCATTTTCAGAATCCTTTCATGCTTTCAGCATCCATAAGCGAATCCGCAGAAACGAGCAGAACAGGATTTATTTCTTTACGTAGCGATATGCTTTCATCCAGCCTGATACTGCCCTCGGCAAGCTTTTCCAGAAAAAGAACGGCATCCTTGCAGGAATCCTTTATCTTTTCCGGTATGGACGGGCTGGAGGAAAGTTTATAAAGTTCGTATTCGGCAAGATCAACCGCAATATTCCGCAGCATCGCCGGGACAGCGGAAAGAGGTAGTTCGTATGCCGAAGACAGATAGCCGTCAATAAGAGAAGCGGCGTTTTCCGAGGCCTTCGCAAGCATGTTTGCGCTGGAAATACCGGAATTTGCGCATAGTGCGTCAATGCGGGACTGTCCCATTCTGTCGCTTATATCCTGAGCTGAAATGTAATTGCTCATGTCCAAGTCCTTTTTTTGAGAGTTTAAAAAGCCGCCGCTTTAGAGGCGGCGGCTCACGCAGTTCTTTATGCTGCCGAACCACCCTTGTAAATCAGGTGCGGGAAGGCGAGGAAGGCTTCGCCTCTTGCCTCGGTTCCATAGATGTACTCGTTGCGCATGAAGACATTTTCATCGTTGTCAGAATCGAGCCTTGTAAGCACGGGCTGTTTTCTCTGCTGAACGACAAGCGGCTTGAGAACGCCTGAAGAAGCCGCAAGGAACCAGAGATCCTCGTAATCGCCCGAGAGCTCGGGAAGAACGATGTAATCCGCCGTGCCGAACCAGGGGTTCTCGGTTGATCCTGCTCTGCCGCTGACACCGGCAACAGCAAGGGAATCCTTGACTATGCCGAAAGCGGCGGCTTCGTTCTTGGAGCCTACGATAAGCAGATTGGGAACGACTCCGAGAGCTTTGCCGCTGTGAGATTTGTACTCCATCATCGCCTGTCTTGCCGCCTTGTAGGAATCCTGAGAAAGAGCGGCTTCGCTCAGGTTGCTCACAGCATGTTCGCCATACTTGCGGCTTGTTCCGAAGAATGCGGCGCCGTCCGCCCAGACAGCGGCATCTGAAAGAAGAGCCGACACTGCGAGTTCCTGCCAGATCTTCGCGGCATTGAGTCCCATCTGTGAGATCAGAACGCTGTATATGCCGACCTGGTCGTCTTCGATGTCGTTTCGCTTTACAGCGACGGTATCCTCGAAGCTGCGGTTTATGATTTCGAGTTTCATTGAGGAAATATTCTTGATCTGACGGTCGCCTGTCCATTCGCGCATTCCGCCGAACTGCTCAATGAAAGGATAGATGTTTGAGGCTGTTCCGGACTGAACCGTCATTGCAAACTTCTTCCATGAATCGGGAGCCAGAGTGAAGGCGTCCTTGAAACTTGCGTCAAAGCCCTTGAAAAGTGTCTCGATATTTTTTCTGTTGATATCCATTTATAAATCTCCTTCTATTATTTTTAGATTGACATGTAAGGCTGAATTTCGACCCAGACGCCCGCCTCGGTGACATCGAAGACGACTCCGGCAACGACATTGTTTGTTCCGCCGCTGCTGGAAACGGTCTGATCGTCCTCAACATAACATTTTGCTCCGATTGAGGCGACAGTCACAGGATGAGCAGCAGAGTTGGCAAAGAGGAAGCAGCCTGCCTTGGCTTCGCAGAGGGGATTTCTGCCTTCGCTGTTGTCGACATACTGCTCAGAGCGTCCGATGACTTTGAGCGAAGCTTTATCGGATGCCATTTCGATTTTTCCAGTCGAAGTATTGAGCGCGGCGATGCCGCCTGCATACATGATTTCGCCCGGAGTAACAAGGTATCTGCGGAAAGCCGGAACTCTTTCCTTGGTGTCTCTGTTTGTAGTCAGTGCTGACATTTCAAGTCTCCTTTATTTTGAATTTATTTCTTTGATTTTTTCATCGGAAAGGCCAAGAAGTCTCATAATTTTGAGCTCGGTTTCCGAAAGCTTTGCTTCTGTATCGTCCAGAGGATTCCTCTGCTCAATATTTGAATTGAGCGGCACGATCACAGGGGCTTTTTCAAGCCATGATTTGAACCCTGCAAGATCCTTTTCGGCAAAGCCTCTTGCCCATTCACGCAATGATTCCTGAAGCTTTCCGTCTGAAAATCCGACTGCGACTGCTGATTCAGCATCACGTTTTGTGATTTCCAGCTCAAGAGCCTTCAATGTTTCTTCTGAAGGAAGAGAAGAAATCTTAGCCTCAAGATCATCGAATGATTTACAGGCATGTTTGTTGAGAAAATTCCCGCCTTCTTCGGCGAGCCTGCAAAGTTCAGCGACTTTGTCGGCTGCTTTTGAAAGCGCCTCCGGGCTGGTCTTGTCGGAGAACTCCTGAAGACCGAGCAGTTCAAAGATTCTTTTCATTTGAAACTCCGTTTCGTTTATGTTTGAGGGCGGGCATGACGGATCAACTTCGAGGCTGTCGTCGGCTGCGAGAGCCGGATTAAAGTGCATCGCAGGATGATTCGTGAGCGCCACCGAGTGGATAGCTGTTACTGTTTTTCCGCGTCTGGAAAACTGGATCACCGGAGAGAAATATCTGTATTCACCTTTTTTCAGGTATTCCGCTGCCTGTTCCGTCCAGTATTTGAGCTCGCCGTAGAGACCGTCGTCCTTCTTGAAAAGACGTTTTATCCATCCTGCCGCCGGAGCCTGAGAGCCGCGCAAGGTCTGATGTTCATAGTCGATGACGAGGTCACGGCCTCTGGACTCGAATTCAGTGATTACGGCATCGGCATCGTTCTGCGTGAAATTAAATTCGTCCTGATGTCCGTCCTTTGTGTATTTGTTGATGCCGAAGCGTATGATCATGAACTCGGAAGGAAGCTCACGAGCCTGTCTTTTGTTTTCGGAAAAGCATTCGAGTCCGTTGAAAAAGGCTATGCGTTCAGTTTTCATTCATTATCTCCGTCACTGTTGTTGTTTTCATCTTCGAGAGGGACAGAAAATGTTTTTGCCACCCAGTTTCTGTCCGCTTTATATCCGCTTTCGGCAAGGATTTTCACGATTTCCGCCTTTTCGCGCAGGTCTTCAGAAACCTGAAAATCGAGCTTGATGCGGCATTTTCCTTTTGAGCCCGTAAGGTAGAATTCAAGCGGGGCAAGGAGCTGATTGTCAAGAGTCTCCATGAGGCTGCGGCAGTCCGATTCCAGAATATCCTGGCGGACATTCTCCTGAATCTGTCCTTTGCTGAATCCTGAAGCTCCCGAGCTTGAAGCCGTCTGTCCGAGAATCACAAGAGCATAAACTGAATCAATGTAATCGAGCCATTCCTGAGTGTCCGGGCCGGAGGACGAGGCATTGATGATCTCAAGAGAGGAGTCGGAGGTAATGACTCCGGCCCCGTCGCTTCCGGCCCGGGCGAGTGAAGAGAGGATGTTTTCACGGAGCGCCTTGTCTTCGAATTCGTCGCGGCGGATTTTCGCCATCATGAAAGGAACGCCGAATTTCTCGATGTATCTGGCTCTGTCGCGCATTGCGTAATGTTTGAAGAAGTATAGCCAGACAAGCGTTCTGAGAAGTCCTCCCTTCGAGGGCAGTCCCGGTTTCAAAAGGTGAGTATGGAAAATGAACTGGTTTTCCGGATATGATTTGAGCGGAACAGAAAGTCCGTTGCGAGTAAAGAGCAATACATCTCCGTTATCGTCAAAGATCCAGTTTGAGGGATGAATATGCTGGAACTTTCTGATAAAAGCGCCGCCTTCTCCCCATATTGTCGCCGAGCCTGAATAGCCTGTTACAATGGCATCGAGAAGATGACGCATGAGCGACTGAATTCCGGCTTTGCGCAGAATAGCTTCAAGTTTCAGGGCAAGCCCACGGTCTTCAGATTCGATGGAGAAATCGCACGCCATGACAGCCGAGATTCGCGTCTGAATGTGCGCGGCAATGACCGGTTCTTTTTCGAGTATTGTCTGGAAAAGCGCCGCCTGATCCGAGGAAACGCCTTCGTCGGCGCTGCATAGCAGACGGTTTATAAACGGAGCCGTAATTTTTGTCCCGGTAAAATTAATCCAGGACTTCAGGAGTTCTCCGCTCTGTTCAAGCTTTATTGAATTTTTATTGTCCATTTCAGAAATCCTTCCGCATTTACAAATCGGATGACCGTCAAACGGAAAAGCCCCAGAAAGAGCAGCTTTTACGACATTTATGTGAGTTTTGTTTTAAAAAGGAGAGCGTAGCTAAGAAGAATAGGCTTATCCTGCTTGAGATTAGCGCTTAATGGAGTAAATTAAAAGACTTTATTTTTGATGGATTTTATGGAAAAATTCAAGGCAGAGTTCAGTATTCCGTTTTTTATGGCGGCTCTTGAAAAAAGAGACACCGCCTCTACGCTCCTGCCCTCGAACTACGGCAAAGCTGAACTGAATAAAGAATCACTGTCTCCAGAGCTTAAATTTTCTATAATAGCAGGAGGAGTGCTTCCCGCTCCGCTTTTCAAAGAAACGGACAAATATCTGATCTCCGTAATGGGAAGTCCCATTGTAGATACTGTAATCAACCGGGAAGCCGTATTGAACCTTTTTGCGGCTGAAGGAGTTCCGTCTGACAGCAAAATAGCGTCCATCAACGGTGAATTTCTGATTTTTCTCTTCGACAAGCAATCAGGAACCCTCAGCATTGTAAACGACCGTTTTACGTCAATACCATTCTACTATGCACAAAGTGAGGGAGTTTTCTACGGAACTCCGTACTTCTCGACTATCTGGGATCTGCTCAAGGAAAAAGGCGATCTGAAGGTTTCTTCCGAGGCTATTTTTGAATTTCTCTGGCTTCAGCGCATACTAGGCACAAAAACTTACGCCGAAAATGTAAATTTCCTTCCCGATGCCTCCATAATGGAGATTAACGGAGGAAAAGTCTCAATAAGACGCTACTGGTCAAGAAATTATGAAAAGAGCCGTCTTTCACTCAAGAAACATGCCGAAATACTCGCGGGGCTTATGATAGAATCCGTAAGACAAAAGAGCAGCGATTCACCGCGTCTTGGCCACTTCCTCAGCGGAGGCATGGACTCGCGCTCGGTTCTTGCGTCCTTCAGAGACACGGTGCCGACTTGTTTCACTACCGCACTCGGAGAAAACAACGAGTATCTTACCGCAAAAAAAATTGCAGAGACCAAAGGCGCTCCGCACGTCGGACTTGAACTTGAATACGACCATTATTCACAGATTTTCAGGGCTTCCGCAAGTATAATCGGCGGCATGTATAACTTCGATCACGGTCTCTTTCTGGGCTTTGCCGATACTGTGAAAAAACATGCGGATGTCTGTTTTCATGGACACGGCTTTGATTATATGTTTCAGGGCATGTATATACCGGGACACTCACATAGTTTCATGGGCAGGAAAACTTACTTCAGAACCATAGCCGAACTTCCGGAAGACCTTGCCGGATATTATATTGCGAATGCTCCGTACAGAAACACAAAACAGACTGATATATGGAACTTCATCAAGCCGGAAATGAAGGAGCATCTGAAAAGCTTCCAGAGAGATTCGGTGAGCGAAATTATAAATATTGGAAAACAGTGGACAAGCGATCCTTATGATCTCTGGGAATATTTGAGTTTCCATCATATATCGCGCCATTACAGTTATCCGAATCATGCGTCGATAGCGACTTATGCCGAACAGAGAACAGTATCCTTCGACAACCGCATATTCGACTTCTATCTGTCCCTGCCGCTTGAACAGAGATTTTACGGAAAAATAGAAAAAGCGGCGCTTAAAATTCTTGATCCCGCTTTGGCTGCACTGCCGAGCGCCAATACAAAGTTTCCGGTTACAGCAAGCAGAACCGAGCAGACTTTTTATCAGTTATCAGGCTATGTGAAAAGGCGAATTTTTCCGGAAAAGGAAATTCCGCGTTGGCAGGAAAGAACCTGGCCGTCGAGAGAGCACGCATTGCGGAATCAGAAAGAGCTGAAGGATGCCGTGATGTCGATATGCGCCGGAGGAGCCACTGGTTTCGACAGAATCCTTGACGGAGCACAGATCGGAACCGCTGTTCCGGCATTCCTTGAGGGAGAAAACAAGGGAAAGGCAGGGGCAGACTTCGTTCAGGCTCTGCTTACTGCGGGAACTTTTTTGAAAAGATAATTTTTTAAATATTTTAGAGAGGGAAACAATGTATATTCTTGGAATCAGCCCGACACTGAATGCATCGGCTGTCCTGATGAAGGACAATGAGGTGATTTTCGCCATACAGGAAGAACGCCTCAGCAGAATGAAAAACCATGCCGGTTTTCCTCTTCTGTCGATCAAGGAGGCTCTTGCGTTTGCCGGAATCAGCAGCAAAGACATAGATCATGTCGCAGTCGGCGGAATGACTTCAAAAGTTCCTGCGTCGCGCGAATCTGACCTGCGCAAATTCCATAACCGCTACAGCAGAATCCGCCAGCAGTGTTTCGGAATCAAGGAAAAAAGCGATTTCTCCATAGAAAAAGTATTCAATCTTTTTGCAAGCCTTGGCACTTCCAACGCTAAAAAGGAAAAGGATCTGAACGACTTTCTGAAGGAACTCGGAATTCAGGATAAAACAACACGTTTTGACCATCATCTCTGCCACGCGGCTTCAGCTTATTACGGTCTCTCCTCAGCCGACAAGAACGAGGAATACCTCGTTTTCTCAATGGACGGCGGAGGCGACGGCAAGACAAGCGCAGTCTACAAGGGTAAAAACAACAAACTTGAGCTTATTGCACAGTCCGACTCCTTCTCTCCGGCATGTCTTTACGCTCACATTACCTATATCATGGGCTTCATGCCGCATGAACATGAATACAAGCTTATGGGACTTGCCCCCTATGCGTCGCCAAAATATTCCAAGGCTGTCTACGACATGCTTTCAAATTTCATCGGTTTCAGCCCTAATAATCCGCTCGTATTCAACAACGGCAAATATACTGATGTCAGCAACTCAAAGGGACACGGCAAGCAGGAGCTTATCAAGGATCTCTTCATAGCCACAAGCAATGTCCGTTTCGACAATCTGGCTTCTGGACTTCAGATGCTCGCGGAAGACGTAGCCGTCAAATGGATCAAGGCAGGAGTAGCTGCTACAGGAATCAAAAAAGTTCTTCTGACAGGCGGATTCTTTATGAACGTAAAGGCAAACAAGCTCATTGCCGCGCTGCCTGAAGTCGAATTCGTGAACTGCTTCCCGTCATGCGGCGATGAAACAAACGCCTTCGGAGCGGCATTCCTTGCCTGGAATAAATTCAAAAAAGAAGGCTCACCGGATATCAAATTCGGCCCCTTCTGCCTCGGAAGCAACGCTTCTGACGATATTGAGGAAGCAAAGAAAAAGTATGCCGACAAGGTTGATTTCCGTGTCTCCGACAAGATCAACGAGGATGTCGCGGATATGCTGATTCAGCGTAAAATCGTCGCCAGATGCTCAGGACGTATGGAATTCGGCGCACGCGCCCTTGGAAACCGTTCGATTATCGCGGCTCCTGATGATATGAGAATTATCAATATCATCAACGCCGCAATCAAAAAGCGCGACTTCTGGATGCCTTTTGCGCCTGCAATGATCCGTGAAAAAGCCGAAATGCTCGTAAAAATTCCGCCTGCCAACCAGAAAGCCGGTTCGCCTTACATGATGTTCACTTTCGATGCGATTCAGGGCGAATCCGAAAAATTCATGGCCGGAATTCATCAGGCAGACAAAACAGCGCGTTCACAACTCGTCACCAAGGAAATTTATCCTGAATTCCATGACCTCATCACAAAATTCTACGAAAAAACCGGAATTCCGTCGGTACTGAACACCTCGTTCAACCTGCACGGATATCCTATCGTCAAAGGTGCATGCGATGCGGTTGATGTTTACCTCAACTCCGCGCTGGATGTGCTGATTGTCGATAACGTCATCATCACAAGGAAAAATTCTTAAGAGATATGAAAATAGCCCATCTGATAGCGCAGTTTTATCCTCATGTCGGAGGGGCTGAGGTCTGTGTGCATAATGTATGCGAAGGCTTGGCTGCAAACGGCCACGACGCAACGGTCATATGCACGACGGCTCCGGCAAAAACAGCGCCGGAAACAGGCTATAAAACCATTCATCTTCCTGCGAAAACATGCGGACTTCTGCGCAGAATCCCTCTGCTCGGAGAGATTCATCTTCTCTTTCAGATATGGAGACTTCAGAAGATCCACAAGTTCGACATCTGGCAGGTTACGATGGGTTATCCGCTCGGAGTCTACGCATGGAAGGCTTTCAAATTTCTGAAGATTCCTGCCGTGCTCAGATGCTGCGGAGAAGACATACAGAAAATGCCGGAAATCAATTACGGCTATCGTCTTGACCCAGAACGCGACAAACTGATCTCGAACGCTTACAGAAATTACGACGGCTTCGTGGCGATAACTCCGACTGTTCGCAAAGAATATCTTGATCTTGGAATCGAAGCGGACAAAATTAAAATCATCCCAAACGGCGTTCAGCTTTCCAAATTCAACGAAACCCCGAGGGATGAAGCGTTCAGAAAAGAAATCACCGGCGGACGCGATATTCCTGTGCTCCTGACAGTCGGACGCTATCATCCCAAAAAAGGATTTAACTCTATTCCGGCAATCGCGGCAAAGCTCAAGGAAGCGGGAATAGATTTCGTCTGGATTCTTGCCGGACGGGGAAATTCCAAGCTCAGAGAAATATGTCCTGAGCTGGATAACTTGAACATCAAAATTATCGAAGACTGCTCAGGCGGCGAGGCAAAAAGTTTTCTGCTGCCCTCAGCTAAACTCATAGGCATCTACAAAAGTGCCGACATCTTTGTCTTTCCGACACTGATAGAGGCTCTGGGAATCGTAATCCTTGAAGCTTTTGCGGCAGGGCTTCCGGTCGTCTCAACAGATGTACCCGGGGTCTGCGACATCATAGACCATGAT
>JAKJHH010000079.1:6288-16053 GCA_022703965.1 Verrucomicrobiota bacterium | reverse complement strand
ATTTCCGGCACATTTGCGAGCGTTTCGACGTTGTTGACGCAGGAAGGAGAGTTCCAGAGACCTTTTTCCGACGGATAAGGAGGTCTTGGACGCGGAGTTCCGCGGCGTCCTTCGATACTTGCGATAAGAGCGGTTTCTTCGCCGCAGACGAATGCGCCCGCGCCAAGGCGGATGTCACAGTCGAAGGAGAAGTCCGAGCCGAGAATGTTTTTGCCGAGGAGTCCGGCTTTTCTAGCCTGCTTGATGGCTTTTTCGATTCTTTCGACGGCAAGCGGATATTCGGCGCGGATATAGAACCAGCCTGAAGTCGCGTTGATGGCGAATGCTGCAATGAGCATGCCTTCGAGGACTGCATGAGGATCGCCCTCAAGAATACTTCTGTCCATGTAAGCGCCGGGGTCGCCTTCGTCGCCGTTGCAGATCATGAACTTTTCAGTGCCGTTGAATTTGCGAGTGAATTCCCATTTTGAGCCTGTTGGGAAACCTCCTCCGCCACGACCTCTCAGACCGCTGAGTTTGATTTCATTGATGAGAGCTTCCGGGCCCATCTGAAGTGCTTTTTCGAGGGACTGATAACCGCCCATTGCGATGTAGTCGTCGATGGATTCAGGATTGACGCGTCCGGCTTTTGCGAGCACAACTTTTTCCTGCTTCGTGAAGAAGGGCAGGTTAAGTGAAAGGGTGTGCTGAGTAAGAAATTCCGGGATAGTGAATTTCTGTCCTTCCGGCAGAGCTAGAGCAGGAACAATGTGCTCGGCAACGATGAGGCGTGCGACAAGGGGGTTGAGTTCCTGATAAAGAACTGGTTCCTGTCCTTTTATTTCGACGCGGAGCAGGGGGCCGCGGCTGCAAAGTCCCATACAGCCGGTGGGGATGATTCTTGTGATGGAATCGACACCGTGTGATTTGAGCGCGTCTGTGACGGCATCCTTCATGTCCTTGCATCCTGAAGCGACGCATCCAGTGCTGGCGCAGCAGAAGAGTACGCAACGGAATTTAGACTGTTTTTCCATCTCGGCGGCTGCTATCTGTTTAAGATCAGTTGGCATGAGCGGCATCCTCCTGTGCAAATTTTTCGCGCCATTCGGCGATGATGTGCTTTATTTCCGTGGGCTTGAGTTTTCCATAAGTCTTGCCGTTGATGACGACGACCGGAGCAAGTCCGCAGCATCCGACGCATCTTACGCACTGGAGGTGGAAAAGACCGTCCGGACTGCTGTTGCCGACCTCAAGATTGAGTTCCTTGCTGAACTCCTTGACAAGATCAGGAGCGCCCTTAAGGTAGCATGCAGTGCCTGTGCATATTGATATCACGGCTCTGCCAGGAGCTTCGAGCTTGAAGTAATTGTAGAAGGTCAGAACCTCGTATATCTGAGCCAGAGGAATATCCATGGCGACTGAAAGTTCCATGGCTGATTCTCTCGGGACATATCCCATCTGATCCTGCATCTCATGAAGCGCCATGATGAGCGCTCCCCTTTTTCCCTTCCATTTCTTGATGGCGGGATTCTCCTTCACAGATTTTTCTGTCATCCTTCTTTTTCTCCTGACTTATGGATTAAATCTAATTCAGATTGATAAAAATAGTAAAGATTCTCATTTTGTCAATTCCCTCTCCTGAAAATGATCTTATAAAATTCATAATTAAGCCGTGGAGCAAGAAAATACAAATGCGTGTAAAGGCATCCGTTACTTAATGAACAGAAAATTAAAAATGATAAAACTTGAATCTTCAAACATAGGGAGTCAAATTAAGCTGTATGTAGCGAGGAAAAGGGGAGCCTATGAAAACGAATCTTCTGAGAGTGCTCTTGACGTTCTTTTGCTTGTCCGGATTAATCTTGGAGGCAAAGGATTACAGGATTGCGGTGTTGTGCTGGTCCGGAACGATTCCAGGGCAGATAGCCATGAGAAACGGTCTTGAAAGAGAATGCTCCAGAATAAACAATGAACTTGCAACTGCGAACGGAGATCGTATCCATCTTGAGATCTATACAGCCGGAGATGGGGAAAACGGTATAGAGAATCAGATACGTCAAATGTACAAGGTGATAGGCTCCAAGCCTGATTTGCTGATCGTGCAGCCGACTGACAGCGCCGCGCTGGCGGAACCGTTGAAGGCAGCTAATAAGCTTGGAATCCCGGTTGTCGCATATGACCAATACATCAGCGGCGGAAAGCTTGCCGCGTTCAGAACATCCGATAATTATCAGGCTGGACGTCTCTGCGGGGAATATATTGCGGCACGTTTTTTTGACTCCAAAAATATAAAAATCGTGCTTGTCGAGTATCCCAAAGTCTCATCTACGGTTGAAAGGGTAAACGGATTTTTTGATGCCTTGGATGAGGCGAAGTGCCGTTATCAGATACTCAAATCATACAATGCGGTGAATCCTGAGGAAGGAAAAGAAGTCGGAGCGATGATTCTCAAGGATTTTCCTGACAAGAATTCTTTTGATGTCCTTTTTACAATCAATGACGGTGGAGGCCTTGCCATAGTCGACGCTCTGGCGAATGCCGGAAGGACGGAAATACTTTCAGCGACAATAGATGGCGATCCGGCATCAGTAAACAATATACGCAAGGGGCGTCTGACTGTGATTGATTCAGCTCAGCTCTGCGGAGCTCTGGGCGCGGAAACGATCCGTTGCGCTTATGCCGTTCTGAAGGGGGAAAAAGTTCCTTATCACGCTCTTGTTCCTGTTTTTCCGGTGACTCAAGAGACAATGGATGCCTACGAAGGATGGGACTCAATACCGAAATCCTTTACCAAGACATGGAAGTGCAGCGATCCGGAATGGCAGAATAAACTTAAAATAATCAAAGAATAAAAAGATGGCAGAACTACTCAATAACAGGATGACAAGGTTGCTGGACAGGAAGCTGGCACTCAGTTTTGCTGCCGTGATGCTGCTTCTGATGGTCAGCGGAACAGGCATTGCGGCATACCTGTTTATAAGCTTGAATTCGCGAGAGGAAAACCGTCTTGCGACAGTCAGTGCCAGAATTCTTGGCGAATCCGTAAACCGTGTTGCGCTGTCAGGCAAATATCATGCCCGTCTTCTGGTCGAGGAGATGAAAAACAAAGTGCCCGAGCTTGCTTATATTTCGGTGGAAAGCCCGGAGGGGCGCATCATCGCTCACAGCGAGTCCTATAAAAACGACAGTCTTGCCTTAGGCGATGCTGACTCAAAATTACGCTTGAAGTGTCTTGAAACAGGCCTTGCCCAGTACGGAGAGCGTTCGGAGGACGGACGCCTTGTCAAGGAAGTTATTGTGCCTTACAGACAAGGTCTGGATTCCTCAATCAAGGGAGTTGTGAGAACGGCGATAAACCTTGATAAGGTCAGATCTGAGCAGAAATCCATCCTGATTGCTTTGATCTTTCTGTCTGTTGTTCTTACGCTGGGAGCTGTATGGATTCTCTATATACTTACGCAATACTACAGCGCAACCATCCGAGCTCTTGCCGGGCGTCTTCAGGGCATAGCCGACAGCGTGCCAGGACTGCTGTATCAGTTTTTGCGAAAACCTTCCGGAGAGGTCAATATGCTTTTCACAAGTCAGGAACTGAAGAAGATTCTTGACCTTGATCCTGATGAACCGGATCGAATTTTTCCTGATTTTTATTCCTGCATAGAAGATGCCTCCAAACAGCGCTTCAATGATATTGTAAAGGTAGCCGCTGAAAGTCCGGGAATCTGGAATTTCGAGGGTAAATATCACCGACGGGATGGCAAGATCATAGAGATACATATTATTGCCAGAACTGAAAAGGTAGAGGGCGGCAGCATATTTTCCGGTGTTATTCTGGATGTAACAAAACAACGGGAGACAGGAGAAGAACTCAGAAAGAGCCGTAACATGCTGGCTCATATCATGGACTGTATTCCTCAGGCGATACTCTGGAAAGATAAGAACTCTGTTGCTCTGGGCTGCAACAAAAAACTAGCCGAACTGACAGGCTTCGGAGATCCCGCGCTGATTCCGGGAAAAACAGACGATGAACTTACTGTCCGGCTTAGAAGCGATGCTGATTATTCAGGAGAGGACAAAGAGGTCATGCTTACCAAGAAGACCATGCACATAACAAGATCAATGACCGGAAACGGTGGTATGAAGCGCTGGCTCGATATCACAAAAGTTCCTCTTGAGGCTGAAAACGGAGAAGCTTATGGGGTCCTTGTCGTAATAGAGGATATCAGTGACAGAAAAAATGCGGAAGAGGAGCTCCGCAGAAACCGCAATATGCTCGCGCACGTTATGGACTCTGTTCCTCAGGCAATTGTCTGGAAAGATAAAAACTCGGTATTCCTCGGTTGCAATAAGAAGTTTGCCGAGATGACGGGAATTGGCGATCCACAGAAAATTCCCGGACTGAAAGATGCCGATCTTCCCTGGGACAGACATGCGGATGTCTATGTTGCCGATGACAGAGATGTCATGAAGACTAAAACAGCCCGACGCCACATTGTCGAACCCATCCACACAGGAAACGGACAGCGCTGGCTCGATACATCAAAAATTCCTTTGACAGACGCTGCCGGAGAAGTATATGGCGTTCTCGCTGTGCTTGAGGATATTACAGATTTGAAGAAAGCCGAGGAGGAAACTCTTCGCCTTCAGGAGCAACTTGCGCAGGCACAGAAAATGGAGTCGGTCGGACGCCTTGCCGGAGGCGTGGCGCATGACTTTAACAATATGCTTCACGCGATTCTGGGACATGCCGATATGGCACTGGCTGAACTCAGTCCGGATTCGCCGGCATACTCTGATCTCGTGGAAATCCAGACTTCCGCCAAACGCTCCGCGGACTTGACCCGTCAGCTTCTCGGCTTTGCCAGAAAGCAGACTGCTATTCCGGTACTCATGAATTTGAATGATACCATTCCCGGCATGCTCAAAATGCTGAAACGCCTGATCGGCGAAAATATAACGCTGAAGTGGTCGCCGGGGGCTCAGTTGATGTCCGTCAAAATAGATCCGGTTCAGATAGACCAGATCCTGGCTAATCTGGTTGTCAACGCCCGTGATGCGATTGATGGAATCAACTCCGGTGTCATTTCAATAGAAACGGCAAACACCGAGCTTGATTCCGCTTACCCCGCCATGCCGGGCGATATCTTGCCGGGTTCCTATGTAATGATTTCCGTATCGGACAACGGACGCGGCATGGATCAGTCTGTTCAAGAGCATATTTTTGAACCGTTCTTCACCACAAAGGCGATGGGCAAGGGAACCGGACTTGGCCTTGCAACTGTTTTCGGTATCATCAGGCAGAACAAGGGCTTCATCAATGTCTACAGCGAGATGGACAAGGGGACTTCCTTTAAAATATATCTGCCTGCCGTAGAAGAAAAAGCGCTGGAACCGGAGAACCTTATTGAGCCAGAAGAGGACTTGTCAGGAAGCGAAACAATTCTGCTTGTCGAGGATGAACCTCAAGTCCTGAAACTTGCTGTTCAGGTTCTTTCCAGAAACGGTTATCGTGTCATTTCGGCGGACAGACCGGTTGACGCAATCGCTAAAATGGCTGCGATGAACGGCACTAACGTTGATCTCCTTGTAAGTGACATGATAATGCCTGGCATGAGCGGTATTGAACTCAGAAAAGCCGTTTTGCAGTATAAGCCCGAAATCAAAACCATTTTCATGTCGGGATATACTTCGGATAACGTGCTCAATAGTAATCTGCGTGATTCCGAAGCCTCATTCCTTCAAAAGCCTTTTGCAATGTCAAGTTTTCTCAAGAAGGTGCGAGCTGTGCTTGATTCAGATAAGAATCATGTTAAAAACTGATCTTTACTGTATTTGCTTTGTGGTTTTTTCTCCTGCCTGATACATAATAAGGCAACGGCGGGGGACATGAAAATTTAGAGAGAGGACATAAAAATGTTAAAGTCAATGAATCTCCGCAGCAGAATGATTCTGCTCACAGGCATCGCCGTGACCCTGACCTTTACGGCGGCAATCTCAATCCTCACAGAAAAGGCAAGGAAAACTATTCGTCTGGACGCGGATTCCTTCAGTTCTGCAATTTCCTCCAATTTTGCCAGTGAAATCGAGGCGCAGATAAATCAGGCAATGGGTACCGCCGAAACATTGGCACGGACATTGGAAGGCCTCAGAAAACATGGAGACGCAAAGAGATCCGTCGCGGACGAAATTCTGAAATCAGCACTCGAAGGAAATCCGGAGCTGCTAGGCGTCTGGACTGTCTGGGAGCCTGACGCATTCGACGGCAAGGATAAGGATTTCAAGGGAAAGCCTGGAAGCGATGAGAGCGGCAGATTCCTTTCGTACTGGAACCGTGTCGGCGGAATACACCTTGAGCCTTGCGTGGATTATAATACTCCCGACGGCTATTATCTCAGGTCGTTCCAGTCCGGACGCAATGCCATAATGGAGCCTTTTGAGTATGAAATCGCCGGCAAGAAAACCATGGTTGTGAGCGTGTGCGTTCCTGTTAAAGCAGAAGGTAAGACGATTGCCGTTACAGGCGCTGATTTCTCAATGGACGCCATGAAAGCTATGACTGACGATATGAAGCCTTTTGAGACCGGCTATGGATTCATGTGCACAAACAGCGGCATTGTGGTTGCTCATCCTGATCCGAAATATGTGAATAAGCCTTTAGCTGAATTTATAAAAGATCAGAAATTTCTTGATGCCGTAAAAAACGGAAAAACTTCTGATTCCATCTCTGCTGACAGACAATTCCGTTATGTAAGTTCTCCCGTACAGATTATGGATACAGCAAATCCGTGGTCGGTCGGAATTGCCGTGCCGATCGCCAAGATTATGAAGCCTGCCGATTCCATGATGTACAGCGGCATTATTCTCGGGCTCATCGGTATTTTTGTTCTGATTGCTGTAATATTCTTTATCTCAGGCAGAATATCCGGTTCAATTATGCTGGCCTCCGCAAAACTGAAGCAGTCTGCCGGACAGGTTGGCGAAGCATCTTCAAGTCTTGCTCAGTCAAGCCAGCAGATGGCCTCGGGAGCAAGCGAACAGGCCGCCAGCATTGAAGAGATTTCCAGCAGTCTGGAAGAGATGGCTTCCATGACAGCGCAGAATACAGAGACGGCTCAGGCCGCGCGCAATACTGTCGAGGAAAGCACTGCCGAAACAAAACTCGGTTTGACCTCCATGCAACAGATGAGCGATGTCATGAACCGCATCAAGGAATCCTCTGTCCAGACTGCAAAAATCATCAAGACTATCGATGAAATAGCATTCCAGACTAATCTCCTTGCCTTGAATGCTGCTGTTGAAGCCGCAAGAGCTGGAGAAGCCGGAAAAGGCTTTGCCGTTGTTGCCGAGGAAGTCCGTAATCTTGCCCAGAGAAGTGCCGAAGCCGCAAAAAATACGGCGGCATTGATTGAAACTGCTTCAGGAAATGCAGATGCCGGTGTAAATGCAGCCTCAAATATGTCTGCCCGTCTTGAGAAGATTCATTCTTATGTAACGAAGATCAACGAACTTGTTTCCGCTGTCAGCCAAGCCAGCAAGGAGCAGTCTACGGGGATTAGCCAGGTTACTCAGGCGATACACCAGCTTGAGCAGGTTACTCAGTCCAATGCTGCGAGCGCTGAAGAGTCTGCCGCTTCGAGCGAAGAACTTTCTTCTCAGGCTGAAGATCTCAAACATGTTGTAAAGATGCTTCTTGATCTTGTGGAAGGGCAGAAATCTTCCGGACAGGATACTCAAGTTACGCTAAGTGCAAGTATTGAGCCTCATCAAGCTCCTGTTGTTTCCGGAAAGACAGTGAAACATGCGGAAAAACCTAAATCCCTGAATTCCTGATAAAACGAAAAGTCCGCCGAAAGGCGGACTTTAAGGTATTCCTTATTTCATATTCAGTTCATTAAACTCTGCCGGATTTTTGCTTTTGGCGATGCCGTCGCCCCAATGCAGATAGCCTTTGCGCCCTCTGCCGTCATTATTGTTTACCAGCAATGAGAAGCCAAGTCTGGAGCCTTCCTTGAGTTCCGGAAGTCCAAGTTCGCTTAAGTTAAGAGTGATGATGTATTTCATTTTTCCTTTGCTTACGGAGAATTCCAGCGCTGACTTTGAAAGAAGCCCGATTGGTTTTTTATTCTTGTTTTTAACAAGTTCATGATGACAGAAAACTGCCGGGCCGTCTTCTGTCATGGCGGCACAGATTTCAACAAATTTACGGCTGAATACTTCACCGTCCTTCAGCGGCTGAATTGCTATCTGAACGGAGTCGCCCTGCCAGCTTGAGGCTGCCGGATATTTCTGAGAGAATATCGCATCCTCGACATCTACTTCGATCCTTAATGTTTCTTTTGTCCAGAAACTTCTGAATTTTGCCTTGATCTCAGTCTTGTCATTGCCGCCCCATGGAGCCCAGTTTTCGTCTCCGCTGAAATCGAGCCATTTGCCTTCCTGTCCAGCCTGAACCGCATTTGCCTTCCGGACATTTCTCTTGAGGAATGTGAGTACGATAGGACTGGCGTTTCCGTTTTTATCAGATATTTTGATTTTAACGCTATCGCTGTTTTTAAAAGCCTGGCTTATATCAAGCTGGTAATTCAGTGCGATTCTGGAAACTGCCTGGATTTTAAGCTCGGAATCCGGCTGTGCAAGAATCTTGACACCGTCAAGCGGATTCAGTTCCGCCTTCAAGCTCATTTCTTTATCGGAAAGATTGTTCGCATAGACTGTGAAGCTAAGCTTTTCAGGCTCCATTATGAAGTAGCCTTTTACGTCGTAGGGGAAATTAGCCAGCGTTCTGTCCGGCTGGAATACAAGAGGCAGTGCCTTTCTTTCCACAGGCTTCCA
This sequence comes from Verrucomicrobiota bacterium, assembly GCA_022703965.1. Lineage (GTDB taxonomy): Bacteria > Verrucomicrobiota > Lentisphaeria > Victivallales > UBA1829 > JAKJHH01. Next base: position 7,242 of record JAKJHH010000079.1, on the reverse strand, counting down.
TGACTTTGCCGTTCTGAAAAGCTCCATTGTCTTTGTGTTTCTGTTGAGACTGCTTTCCATCTCTTGCAATGAGCCTCGGATGTAGAGGACTCCACCATTGACTGTGATTTGTCCGTTCGTGACGGCAGCTTTTGTTCCGTCAATCTGGAATGCCTCAATATTGTTTTTGAGGGGGATATTTATCGAGACGGGTTTATTTTCGCCTGTGTAGATGACAGCAACGGCCTTGTCGCCTGAACTGAAGACTCTGGCGAGCCTGATGGCGGAATCGCTGCATTTCAGATCGCCTGCGTAATCCTTGTTCGCTATTTCTTTTACGCAATTGACATACGCTCCCATTGAGCGCATCGGGCTTTTGTATTTATCCATCCTTCCGAAGTTATTCTGATTTTCTTCATAATAGCAGTATACGAACGCGAAGTGCATGAATATGCCGCTTGCTTTTGCTTCGACTGCTTTGCCGACGATTTCCATTGCGCTTGTGATGTCTTCTGAGATTGGAGCGCGGGCAGGCCCTACTCCCCAAGGCTTGCCGCATTCACTGATGATGAAAGGCATGGCTTCCTTGCCGAACTGCTTCAATCGTTCTCTGAAGGCGGCTGTTTGGAATTCAAGTTTTTCAGGCTGTCCGTAGTTGTGATAACTGAAATAATCACAGTCGTCGAACATTCCGTTCTCTCCGTATATTTCAACCATGCTTTTATCTGTTATTGAGCCAGTGAAAACACAGGATGTAATCGGAGTTTTGATGCCGTTCTTTTTGAATGCATATGAGACCGTTTTTGTGAGTGCTGTCGGGAATTCTCCGGGAAGATATGCGCCGAAAGCTATTTCAGGTTCGTTCCAGACCTCAACCGAGCTCCAGATTCCGTCCCAGTGCTTGCCAATTTCCTTCCAGCTGTTTACGCTGTCTGTGAGATTGTCGGGATAGGGGAAGAAATTGTCTTTTTCTCT
>JAKJHH010000079.1:258-6253 GCA_022703965.1 Verrucomicrobiota bacterium | reverse complement strand
CATGCCGGAGCGTCGTGGCATACGTCGAGGACTTCTATGCCTCTTTCCTTGCAGAGTTCACGGATTCTTTCGTGATTCATGCTGGTCCAGTCGAATTTTCCTTTTTCCTTTTCTATAGGTGTCCAGTTGAGGCGGTCTCTTATCTGTGTTATGCCTGCGTTTTTCAGGATGTCGAGGTAGGATTTCAGCATCGCTTCGTCATTGCGTATGCCGAAGACGGAGAAAGCTCCGTCCATAGCAAAGAATCGGTCGGATTTGCCGCTGAATTTATCTATTGCCATCACTCCGAATGTTCTGTTCAGATCAGTAAAGACAAGATCATAGAATCCCGCCGGGACTTTCAGTTTTACATCGATACATTTCGAGCTTTCGTTAAAGCTGGCTATCCCGTTGCCTGCCACATTTCCGTTGTAGTCTTTTAGCTGGTATTTCAGATCATCATCCGAGGGGATGAAATTGATTTTGAAAGATACTGTTTTTTCCGTGTCAGGTTTGAAGAAAAGTTCTTCGGACGCTGCCGGAATCATTGATATTTCTCCCTGCGTAACCGAGGCAGCAATGTCACTTATCAGGGTTTCTGTTACCGGACTTGGGGAATAGGCTTTCATTGCGACTATCGATATGCTGATTGCCGGAGCCCGGAATACTCCATCATTTTTTCCGCCCCAGTGAGCGTAATCTTTACATGAGGCACCCGCGAAATCCTTAATGTTGACATTCTGCCAGTCTTCCGACCTCAGTGCTATTGTCTGATGATGTGTCTGCCTGTCGGAGTCAGTCACCCTCAAAGCTATTTTTTTCAGAGGGCTTTTTACCTTGAAACTAAGTTCTTTGATATAGGGTTTCTGATCAAGCCCTTTCGAGGCGGCGACATAATTACCGCCTTCAGAAAAATCAGCATTAAGTTTAAGAATCCCGTTTTCGTTTGAAAGCGATCCTTTGGCTCCCGGAAATTCAGCTCCGTTTCCGAATGCCCATTTATTGTCTTTTGAAAAATTTTCGAGAGCTGATTTTTGTGCTTCCGCTCCCTGGAGGAATGCGCTTCCCCCCAGAAAAAGGGCGCAAAAGTACGCAATTGTTCTTAGTTTCATTTTCCTGCTCCTGTATTTGTTTGATCTCTTCTTATTGAGATGTGTATTTGAAAATTGCCATCTGACTGAAAGGAAAATTTGAGTAGGGATTGTTGGCTGTCTTATGTGCGCTTATATGTCCGTCCAGCCATAGGACATTTACTGCGTTATTGTGACGCGGATCGGGATATCCATAATTCGAGGTTGCAGTTTCAAGATATGCGGTGAAACGGAAAAAACCGACCTGATTGCTGTTGAGTCCGCTGCCTGTTGCGCATTGACGTGTGTCGGCGGAAAGGAGCAGACTCGTCGGATTTTTCACCTTTTCTAGCTTCAAACTTGTTCCTGTGTAGGCCGACATAGCCGGATTGGTGAGATCGGCAATATATTCATTCATACCGAAATGCGGATCTACGATATAGCTTGTCGGAAGATTGGGCATGCCCGGACATGAGAGAATTTTTCTGGATTGAGAACTTATATATCCATTATCAATAAGGCGTTTTGTCCAGTAGGGTACATAGCTTTCTGCCGCAGTTGAGAGTACCGGTGTCATGAAGCCATTGAAATCGGAGCTGTAGTTCATCAGTACAATTCCTGTTTGCTTAAGATTTCCTGAGCAGGATATGGTCTTTGCCATATTTCTGGCGTTGCCCAACGCAGGAAGCAGCATCGCGGCAAGTATCGCAATGATTGCAATGACCACAAGAAGTTCTATGAGCGTGAAAACCCTCTTCATTTTGACATTTCCTGTTTGTTATTGCGGAACCAGTTGCTGGGTCATGTCGTAATAGTATTTTACGCCCTTTTGAGCGAGAGTCTGGGGGCCGAGGCTTTCCGCATGTCCATCGACATAGGCTGTATTGGCTTTGTTCATATGACGTATTGAAATTGCCGCGCTTTCCCATACATCAGAAGGTCTGTAAAAATGCCATTGTTGAGGAGAACCTGTTTTTAATGAAAGCGTATCGGCGAATACTATCGTACTTAATGATGCCCGATCCTGACGGAATATTATTCTGTCATGTGCGGGATTAGGAATTGCGGAAGGAAAATCAGTTTCTTTCCGGTTTATTCCATAGCAACTGAATTCATTTGCAGTAGAATACTTATCCGGTTTCTCAGACGGGCATACCAGCAGATTCTGATTATTGATATAATTTTTTATTATTCTGAACCATGCCTGATAATCGGTGACATTCGATCCATAGTTGAGGCAGATAAAACCGTTGTTGTCGTTTGCGTAATATGATTCCCATAGCATGATTTGGCGAAGACGGCTTTTGCAGTCAATATTCTTCGCCTGCTGACGTGCCGAGGCAAGAGAAGGAAGAAGCAATGCCGCCAGTATCGCGATTATTGCGACTACGACAAGAAGTTCTATGAGTGTGAACAACTTTTTCATGTTTCTTCTTCCTTTATGTTTTCGGACTCAGGATCTTGTATCCCAGTATGCGTCAAGCATGAGCTTGGGGGCGGACAATATTCCCTGACGATGTTTATTCAGAAGTTCTATTGATTTCATCAGCGCCTCGCTGTCATTGAATCCTACAAGTTCCACTCCTTCGTAGCGCGGTGTCTGGAGCGGAAAGTCTGAATGTGCTATGACTTGGAGGTCGCGTCCAGGTATTTTTCCTATTTCCCTCAATGCTTTCAAGACAAATGGGATAAGGTTTTGATTGAGGATAAGCAGGCCGTTCGGATTCTCTTCTCCTCTGCTGAAGAGAAGCTTGGCAATTCTCTCTGTCCAGAATTGTTCATAATGTCCGAGTGCAATTCCCTGAACAAGCTCATCCGAATAATACATACCGCGTTTTTTCAGCTCGTTCATGTAGTGAAAAGTGTAGTCCGGCGGCAATTCCGCATTTGTTATGGAAGCTATTTTTATTGTCCCCATCGCGTGAAAACGGTCAAGAGCCATATCAATAAGGTGATTGTAGTTGAACCATACGGAATATATGTTGGATCTCGGCATCTCTTCGTGTTCAAATATGACAAGAGGAATCTTTTTGCTCAGCTCGTAGAATGTCACTTCAGGCAGACGCCAGTGTTCAATGAGAATCAGGCCGGATATCTTATGGTTTTCTATATCTTTGAAAAGTGTTTCCCAGTCGTTCGCTGCCTCATCCATGCCTATTCCATGGTAGAATTTGAAGGAATAGCCGCTCTCGCTTTTTTCGAGTTTCGAGGCTTCTTTCAGAATATTCCTCCAGAAAAGGTCTATCGAATCAGTTCCTCTTACCTGCTTCGGGATTGTTATCCCTATCTTGTAGAGATGAGGCGGATTGTTGCTAACGAACATGCCCTTGGCTCCGTGAGCTTCCAGAAAACCTTCCTCGATGAGCTGATTTATCGCCGACTGCACTGTTCCCTTGCTAGCGTCGTAGCAGCTCAAGAGCTCTTCTCTTCTCGGAATAGGAGCTCCGGGCTTGTAGGCTCCGTTTACTATTTTCTGCTTCAAATCTATTGTTATATCGTATGATTTCATGGTAATATTCTAAGTTTGTTTTGAATTTTCTATTACATTATATGATAAAATTAGAATATTTGCAATAGGGGAGTAAATAAAAATTTAAGAAAGCAGCATTTTCAGTAGCAAGTGGAATTGTCTTTATGCTACAGCTTTTGAAAGATTGAGATAGAAGAGAGGGGGGCTGTCGGGAAGCCCCCGTTTTTGGGACGCTTAGGCCTGCGTTGCGGGAAGTGCTTTTACTGTGGCTCTGATTCCTGCGCTGAGATATCGGCTGACGACTTGCGATACCTTATCTCGTTTCATTGAACTGAGAAGTTTTTCTTTTTCCAGAATGCTTCTGCATCCGTTGCCGTAAAACTCCGAAAGAGCTGCGGAGAATAGCGTGGAACCGCAATGCTGGAATTCTTCCGCAAGTGAGAAGAGGACATAGTCGCGAGCCGAATTGAATTCCTCATCCGTAAGTCCGCTGGAAGCGAGTTTCTTGAGCTGTTTTCTGATGATATCTATGACCTTGTCAGCTGCGTCTGGACGTGTTCCCGCGTAGAAGCCGAGAATTCCTTCATGGACTCCGCAGGTGCTCATCATGCCTGTATAATAAGCCAGACCTTCATCCTCACGGATGGATTTAAAGAGGCGCGAAGAGAGTCCGTTCATATCAGCGGAAAGGATTTCGATAATGTCTCTGTCCGGATTTCTGTTATCGCATCCTGGCATGGCGCAACAGACTACAGCCTGTTCCCGTCCCTGAATTCTTATTTCATCCTTCAATTCCTTTGCTGGAAATAGCGGCTTGGCTGAGATTGCCGGGGACTCCTGATTCCATTTTACGGAGGATATGATTTCTTTGAATTTCGAGTTGAAGAGTTCCTCATCATAATCGCCGGATATTCCGAAGACTGTCTGAGGAGCGCAAAGACATATCTGATTGAAGTATTTTTTCAGAGCATCCGCAGTCATTTTCTTTATGCTTTCGGTGCTTCCGCAAGCCGGATTTCCATAAGGATGTCTGCCGTACATGAGAGAGAAGAGTCTGTCTTCTGCCACGTGGCGAGGCGACATTTTGCGGCTTTCTATCATTGAAAGCGAGTTTTTCTGTTCGCGCTCGAATTCTGTTTTCCCGAAAAGCGGTTCAGTGAGAATTGATTTAAGGATGTCCATAGCTGACGCAAGCTTGTCTGGCATGAAGTTCATTCTCAGAGTCATTGTATTGCTGCCGCCCGAGATGTTGAGGTCGATGGATTGATCGTCCAGTATTTCCGCCAGTTCCTTTTCGCTGTATGAGCCTGTGCCGGTTCCGAGCATGGCACTCAGAAGACGTCCGGTTCCTGCGATTTCCGAGTTTTCCAGTATTACTCCGCCCGGCATGACCATACATACGTCCGTAAGCGGAAGACGCTTGTTTTTCAGGCTGATCAGACGTATCCCGTTTTTAGTTTTGTCGAGATTGATTTCCGGTTTGGCTGATTTCCTGACTGCGGAAGAAACCGCTGTTGTCTTGAGTTCTTCGGGCAGCTGTGTGATTACTGTAAGCGAGTCAGGATTGAGATATTTTTTCGCGACCTCAGACACATCTTCAATTTTCAGATTCTTGAGATTTCTGATATAGGTGTCTGCATAGTCCGGCGAGCCGTAGTTGAGCACAGACTGTCCGATTATGCGGGCTGTAGTCGATATCTGCCTGAAACCTCTGATATAATCTGCCGTGTGCTGGGAGAGAGTGCGTTCGAATTCTCTTGCACTGACTCCGTTTTTTGCGAGAGATTCGATTTCACGGTATATTTCAGAGCTGAGTTTTTCGCGGTTTTCCGGCTTGCAGACGGATGATATGCCGAAGACTCCTGAAAAATATGTATTGTAGCAGAATGAACCAGTATTTATCGCGAGCTGTTTCTCATTCTTGAGCTTCTGAACCAGACGCGAGCTTGAATTTTCACCGGCTATGATGGAAAGAATTTCAAGCGCGGGGATGTCCTTGTGAAACGACTCCGGTATTCTGTAGCCCATTGCGATGCGGCAGAGCGGATCTTTGAAGTATGTTTCGCATTCTCTTTTGGCAACCTGAAGCGGTTCTTCCGGAATAAACGGATCTTCATAGAGTCCGGCATGCCAGTCTCCGAGCCGCTCTTCAATCGCGCGGAACGCGTCAGAGGCTTCGACATCGCCTGTTATGACAAAAAATGTTCTCGACGGCGCATAGCGGTTTGCATGATATGCCGCCATCATTTCGCGCGTAACCTTTTCGATTCTGTCCTTGTAGCCAATGACTGGATGGCGCAATGGATGGACTCTGAACATTTCCAGAAGAAGTTTTTCCGTAAGTACGCTGTCCGGCTTATCCGCGTACATAGACTTTTCACGCAGTATGACATCTTTTTCAGAGATGAATTTCTTCTTCGGGAAGAGCGGCTGGCTTATCATCGAACAGACGATATCCGCCGCGGTATCGAACTTT
>JAKJHH010000079.1:0-248 GCA_022703965.1 Verrucomicrobiota bacterium | reverse complement strand
CAGGGATATATAGTATACAGTCGAACCGTGTGATGTATATGCGTTGACATCGCCGCCGCACTTATGAACGGTGTCGGCTGCTTCGTTTCCGGGATACTTTTCGCATCCTTGGAAAAGCATGTGTTCGAGGAAGTGCGAGAGTCCGGAGCCCATGTCCTTTCCTTCGTGAATACTGCCTGTCGCGACCCAGGCTTGAACTGAGACCACCGGGGCATCGTGTTCCGGCAGGACATATACTTTTAGACCGT
>JAKJHH010000078.1:8364-16072 GCA_022703965.1 Verrucomicrobiota bacterium | reverse complement strand
CACAGGTACATCCTCGCTTTAAGGTTCATAAATCAGAAAAGATAAAATTATTCGGAAAGCGCCTTCTTTCCAGCGCGGAACACAAGATTTTTCAAGTTTTTCGCATTCTTTACGCCGCCATTCATCTTCTTGAGCTGCAAGGCTTGCCTTTAGGAACTGCGATACTATTATTATGCAATACAAAGATTACAGGACATATTTTATGAAACTGATACCTGCCCCACGTAAATTCAGCGCAAAACGCGGTTCCTTTTCCCTTGCCGACGCAACAATAGCATTCGACGCAAAAGTTCCATGTTCAATCACCGGAGCAATTGCTGAACTCGCCGATGAAATATATGCGGTCACCTTCAAACGTCCCTCTGTCCTCAGGACATTGAATAACAAGGCCTCAATCAGATTGAGCATCAAAGCGGGTAAAAATCCCGAAGCTTACAATATTGAAATTACAGCCGGACAAATCGAGCTCTGCGGAGAATCCGAACAAGGACTTTTCTACGCTGTTCAAACATTGCGTCAGCTAATAAGAGCTGAAGGCCCGTCCCTGCCCTGTCTCTCGATTTCAGACAGTCCTGATTTCCCTGTCCGCGGCTTTTATCACGATGTTACACGAGGCAAAGTCCCCAAGCTGGAAACATTGATGGAACTTGCCGAAAAAATGTCCTTCTACAAACTGAATCACATGCAGCTTTACGTTGAACATACATTCGCATTCAAAAATCACGCGGACATATGGGCAGGTTCCGATCCGTTGACACATGAGGAAATATTGAAACTTGGAGAACACTGCGAAAAACTTCATATTGACCTTGCACCGTCAATCAGCACATTCGGACACTTCTATACAGCCTTGAGGAGTCCGCGCAAGGAACATCTTAACGAGCTCGATATCAAGGCATCTGAAAAGCCCTTCTCGCTTCATGACAGAATGGCTCATTATACCTTGGACTGCATGAATCCGGAATCGCTCGCACTTGTGACGGAAATGATAGAGGAAAGCATTCCTCTCTACAAATCGCCATACTTCAATATCTGTTGCGACGAAACTTTTGACTTAGGCAGAGGGCGCAACGCAAAATTCATGGAGGAAGCCGGAGAGGGACGTCTCTATATCGACTTCCTTAAAAAAATCATGCAGCCAGTGATAAAACACGGCAGAAAACCGATGTTCTGGGGCGATATCATACTGAAGAATCCATCCTTGATTCCTGAAATTCCCAAGGAAGCCATAGCCTTGAGCTGGACTTACGGAGCAAATCCGGATAAAAACAACTGCCTCGGCTTCTCGAAATCAGGACGCAGCTACTTTGTCTGTCCCGGAGTAACTGGCTGGAATCACTGGGTAAACGACATCAACACTTCGACGGAAAACATCCGCAAGTTTGTGGAAATGGGTAAAAAGAACGGAGCCTGTGGCGTGCTCAACACTGACTGGGGAGATTACGGACATATCAACCTGCTCGCGAATTCGATGCACGGGATGATATTCGGAGCCGAGGCGTCATGGAATATAAAAGAAGCGCAGAAAACAAAGGATTTCGACAGAAAATTCTCGCTTCTTGAGTTCGGGGACGAAAGCGGAAAAATCACGGAGCTCTGGCGCAAGGTAAACAGCCTGGACTCCGTGCAATGGTGGGCAATCTCAAGACTCTTCGATCATCACTATCTGAGTTCAGATGAAATTCATTCCGAAAGCGGTCTTCCGGTTCATTCGCATATCATGGACTACAAGCCGGCCTCAATAGCAAAAAGCAGAGCGACACTCCTTAAGCTCGCAGAAGAAATACGTCAAACAGCCTTCGCCTCGAAAAAAAGCGCCAACGCTGAACTTGCCTACAGGGAACTCTTGACAGGCATAAAAGGACTTGTCCTTATGAACGAAACTGCGCTTCTTATCCAGAAGGCGGCAGGCAGGAAGTCCGGCGAAGAATTGAGTTTCAACGGGACATCCGACGAAATCAGACGTTTTGAGTCTGAGCTTACTGAAATATGGCATATGCGGAATAAGCCGTCAGAATATCACGTTGTGCGAAATATTCTGCTCAAAACAGCAGAGCTGTTGGATAAACTCGGAGTCAGGCAAGCTCAGGATAAGAAGCAAAAGCCTTCCAGATAATATCGGGAGCAAAACCGCGCGAGGCAAGAAAACGAAACGCTTTCGCGCGGCGCTTCTGACGATCCGATTCACGCGCAAGGCTGCGGACTTTACTGCGCAAGGTTTCAATAGCGGTCGCCAGCTCCTCTTCAGGATCAGACGCACAGTTTTCCATAGCCTCGCCGACAGTTTCCTTGTCAAGTCTCTTCTTTGAAAGCGCATGACGAATAAAAAGACGTCCCTTGCCGCGCATTTTCAATTCATTCACGTACATGGAGGCAAAGGAAGCGTCATCGAGATATCCAAGACGTGTAGACTCCTCAATAGCATGCCTGACGTTGGCGGAGGAAAACCCCTTTTTATAAAGTTTATCAGCAAGCTCCTTGGAACCGTGAGCTCTTGCGGCAAGGAGTTTGACTGCAAACTGCATTGCGGCTTCAGGGGAATTTTCAAAATTCATTGCAGCACGCTTTTAAAAACAGGAAGAGATATTATGAATCGAGCACCGCCCTCGGGTCTGTTTTCAGCTTTTATTGTTCCGCCGTAGCTTTCGATAATTCCACGGCAGATGCTGAGTCCGAGGCCGGTTCCCTTTTCGGGGCCCTTGGTCGTATAGAACGCATCGAAAATCTTGTCTATCACTTCGGCTGGTATACCGGAACCGTCATCCTCAATTGTGGCAACGATAAAATCATTCTTAACTGAAGCGGAAAGTGTAATTGAATTACCATTAGTATCCTCAATAGCTTCGGCGGCATTTTTCAGGATATTCACAAAAACCTGCTCGATTTCCTGAGCGTTGGCAAAAACAAGAGGAAGAGACTGCGGAAGATTCTGAATATACCGCAATTTACGCAATCTGTTGGAACAGAATTCGGCGGACTGGAGAATCACTGCACGCAAATCAATGGCGGCCTTCTCGACCGTTCCGTCTTTGCGTGAGCTCTTGCGTATGCGTTCAACAAGTTTCTTGATTCTTCCGGCACCCGCCATAATGGAATCAATCGAATTGAGACAGTCCTTCTTAAAATCTTCGCTAGTAATGCAGTTAGTATTTTTGATTGAGTAAGCAAGCAGCTCCGAATAGCCTGTAACCGGAGTAAGGTAGTTATTCATTTCATGAGCGATACCGGCTGACATTTCGCCAAGAGTGACAAGCCGTTCAGCCCTCACGAGCTGACGGGCACGCTCCTCTGCGAGGGTCTCCATGATTCTGGAATAACGCTCAAGAGCTTCATTCTGATCAGCCAATGCCTTGCTAGCCTTGGATATGCTGTTTTCGTACTGAAGAATGCGCATGCCGACATCAAGACGACTCTTGAATTCGCCGGGTTTAAAAGGTTTCAGCATATAATCATCGGCTCCGGCTTCGAGACCGGCTACAATATCGCGCTCTTCGGAACGTCCGGTAAGGAAAATTATGTAAATATATCCATTGAGTTTGAGTTCTCGTATTTTTTTGCAGAGAGTAACGCCGTCGATCCCTGGCATAACCCAGTCAAGCACCATCATGCGAGGAGGTTTTTCGGAGTTAATCACATTCCAGGCGGCATTGCCGTCGGCAACACAAACTGATTCGTATCCCCATTTTGCGAGAAACTTCTCAATCAGTTTCAAAGTTATAATATCGTCTTCTGCGACTAGAATTTTCATAAAAAGAGTCCGGCTGATTTTTTTCAGTGTATCCTGTAAAAAAGTATGAATCCCTGCTATAGGTATAGCATAACAGTATTTCCGGAGAAGTCTAATTCAATTTTCAGGTGAGCATGTTTTTTTTGCAAAAAGATAATACAGGGGAAATGGACTCCATACACAGTTCAAATCTTGCCATCAAATCCTTCGCCGTTTATCTGATAATGCAGGTTTTTATCCCGATGACAGGCTACTTCGCCGAATCACTGCATCTTATAAGAATATCCCAGAGCGCTCAACTGCTTCTCTTTGCGGTAGTGCCTCAGTTCGCCGCCGCGTTTATAATATCGGTGATGCTGCAAAGAAGAAGCCGTTCAAGGATCAAAGAAGCGCTGGAAATAAAGCCTCCCGCCCCCATGATTCTGATGCTCTGCCCGTTTTGCTCGGTTCTCATCTATACAGTTTACATAGGAATCTGCATGCTGATGGCGAAACTTGGGCTTGCCACTCCGATGCAGGGGATCGTGCTATTCGCCACAGTCTGCCCGGAATCCACGTTCATAATACTCACAATATCCGCGATCACGGCAGGGCCAGTCTTAGAGGAACTGCTCTTCAGGAAAATATTTTACAACTATATGAGAAATTATTTGAGTATTCCCGGGGCGGCACTTATAAGCAGCGTCTTTTTTGCGGCAATGCACTTCTCGCTTCCGCATATGCCTGTACTGGTTTTTCTTGGACTGATATTCCAGTACAGCTACATCAAAAGCGGTTCTCTCACGGTGCCTGTCATACTCCATGCGACACATAATCTTATTGCGATGTGCATGGTGGCTATGATAAGATCAGGCTGGCAGATTCCGGGAACCTACTGAGTTCAGCGTCTGGAATACATCTTCTCGTAATAAGCACGGTACGAACCGGAACATACGGCATCAAGCCATGCACGGTTGTCAACATACCATTTTATGGTTTTTTCGATGCCTTCTTCAAAGGTGACAGATGGCTTCCAGGAGCTTGAGGACATCAATTTGGATGCATCAATAGCGTAGCGGCGGTCATGACCGGGTCTGTCTTTCACAAAGCTGATCAAGGACTCGTCACGTCCGACAATCCGAAGCACTGTTCTGACAAGCTCGAGATTTGTCTTTTCGTTGCATCCTCCGATGTTGTAGACATCACCTGACTTGCCGTTAACAAAGACTTCCATTATAGCAGTGCAGTGGTCATAGACATAGAGCCAGTCGCGAATCTGCATGCCGTCTCCGTAGACAGGAATTGTCTTTCCGTTCAGAGCGTTGTTGATGCAAAGCGGCAGCATTTTCTCAGGAAACTGGTAAGGTCCGTAGTTGTTGGAGCAACGGGTGATTACAGTATCCATTCCGTAAGTATGATGGAAAGCATGAACCATGTGATCGGCAGATGCTTTTGAAGCGCTGTAGGGAGAATTCGGCTTTATTGTCGTGGATTCGGTGAAAAGGCCTTCCTTGCCCAGTGATCCGTAAACCTCATCTGTCGAAACCTGAAGAAAACGCTTTACTCCGCATTCCTTGGCACACTGAAGAAGCTTCAATGTTCCCATGACGTTCGTTTCGACGAAAATTTCCGGGCCGCTGATTGAGCGGTCGACATGACTTTCTGCGGCAAAATTTATTATGCCGTCGATATTGTACTTGCGTATAGTTGCGAGGACAAGATCCTTGTCGCAGATGCTTCCCTTTACAAACACATAGGAAGGATTGCTTTCACAGCCTGAAAGGTTTTCGAGATTCCCCGCATAGGTAAGCTCGTCGAGATTAACGATTTTGAGGCCGGGCTTCTCAGCCAGAGCCATGCGGATAAAGTTGGAGCCGATGAAGCCGGCTCCTCCAGTTACAAGAAGAGCCGAATATTCAGTCATTGGAAGTCTTTCTCTTGGCAAGTTTTTCAATGTCCTGATCAATTGTCTTGGATTTTTCGATCAGCTTGCGCATATCTTTTCTGGAATCTATTTCAATTGCAAGCTCTCTGTGAAGAGCCATTATCTGTTTGTGCAACTTTCCAATTGCGGGATCTTCGCTGATAAGCTTTACACGCAGATCGTACATTTTAAGAATAGTATCTTTCTTGTCCTTCATGAGCTTTTCATATTCAGGACTGTCCTTGTAGGCCTCGTCCTGAGCTTTGCCAGAAGATTTCTGATCTGGAGCACTGATCCCCTGCCCTGCGGAAAAGAGCAGTGCGAACACAAAAAGTACTGTCAATATTTTTCTTATCATCTTAATAAATTCCGGATTCTGAAGTTCTTTGAATATAGGTTGAAAAATGCTTTTTTACAAGCAGAGATAACGCTTTTATTGTCCTTAAAATGAAGCGCCTGAAGCAACATCACGTACAAGCCCCGAAACTATCTTGTCAGAAAGTCCGAGAGCAGTACCGTAAGCACTGTTGCTTTCCAATGTATGATAGAACTTCACGCCGGAAGGCGCCCCCTGCCATGTCAGTTCTCTGAGTCTGGACGGCATTTTCTCCGAAATATTTTCCAGCCAGGGCTGAACCGATTCCCCGCCGATAATCACAGTTGCCGGATCAAAAAGATTGACCGACACCGTACAGACATATTCCAGAAGCGAGCTTATGAATTCGACAGCGGCCTTATCTTCTTCAGGAGAAAGCGCCGCCCGCACTTTTTCAATGGATTCCGGCTTGCGTCCTGAAATCTTCTCGGCGTAAGAGAGAACTCCCTTTATCGACAGATACGTCTCTACGCAGTTGTGCTTGCCGCAGGCGCATGAAGTTGAATAAGGAGCCTTGTAATACGGTATATGCCCGGCTTCGCCGGCCAGACCGCGACTACCTTCATAAAAAGCCGCGCCTACTGACGCAACCATACCTAGACCGTCTGAAGCGTGAAAGAATATATAATCCCGGTCGTTCCAGTTCTTTTTCTTCATCACGGATCGACAACGCGCCTTTATATCGTGTTCAACGCTGAATACCTTAGCACCTTCAAATACATCCTTAAGCTGATTGAGTTCATAATTACTTATGCCTTCAACCTGCGGAGCCTTGAGCCAGAGCATGGCTTTATCATCAACAGCGCCGGTAAGAGAAAGAGCCACTGCATATATGGATTTACCTGATACTGCAAGTTCAGCTTTTATTTCATTGTAAAGGGATGAAAGACTGTCCTTAAGATTTTCGTTGCCAAGCAAGACGCCAAGCTGACGTATCCCGCCGGAAATTTCCTTGCCGTTCAAATCAGTGACAGACCATATTATGCTGTCGCGCTTGGGCTCCATGCCGAGTGTGAGATAACGTCCCGTTGAAAAGGTGTATGAGAGAGTCTTGCGTCCAAGACGTTTTTCCTGCATTTCCTCGTTATAGGTGTCAAGAATTCCTGAATCGCTGAGCAGATTTATTCCCTCGCTCACAGCGCCCCAGGACAGCCCGGCACGCTCCTGAATCATCTTCTTGCTGCTGGCTCCAGAGGAGAGCGCCTCAAAGATTTTCCGGAGTGTGCTTTCACGCATTTCCACGTGCAACGCAAAGTTTTTCTTCTTATTTGTCATAAGTTCTAAATATACATTCGCGAAAACGGAAAGCAAATATCCTTAAGCAGAGTTCTTAAGCAGAGAAGTTTAGCAGAATAATACATCTTTTTGACAGAGTTCAATGGTGACATACCAGATATATCATAATATAATATTACAAACAAACAATTGAAAGGCATATTCAATGGCAACCAAATCAAGAGAGAATATATTCAAAAATTATCCGCAGATTCTTCATGGTGGAGACTATAACCCGGATCAGTGGATTGAAAGGTATCCGGAAGTCGTTGATCAGGACTTCAAACTCTTCAAAATCTCAGGCTGCAACGCACTTTCCGTCGGTATCTTCTCTTGGACAAGCTATGAGCCCAAGGAAGGCGTTTACAAATTCGACTGGCTCGACGAAATAATGGATCGCATGGCAAAGATCGGAAACAAAGTGATC
>JAKJHH010000078.1:280-8286 GCA_022703965.1 Verrucomicrobiota bacterium | reverse complement strand
GACTCCGCGAACCCAACGGCAGACGTCACAATCACTGCTGGTCCTCTCCTGTATACAGAAAAAAGGTCACTGAAATAAACACCCTTCTGGCGGAAAGATACAAAAAGCATCCGGCGCTTGCCATGTGGCATCTCTCCAATGAATACAACGGCTATTGCTATTGTGATCAATGTCTGGACTCTTTCAGAAACTGGCTCAAGGCAAAATATAAGACTCTTGACGAAATCAATCACGCATATTGGGCTGCCTTCTGGAGTCATACATATACAAACTGGAATGAAATCGATCCTCGTGATCCCAGCGTTGACGGGCTCGCCATCGACTGGCTCAGATTCGGCACATGGCAGATCCGCGACTTCATGCTCCATGAGATGAAACCGCTCAGAAAATTCACTCCCTATGTCCCCTGCACTACGAACTTCATGGGATTCCACCCTCAAATCGACTACTCGCGCCTCGCCGAAATCGTCGACATTGTAACCGACGACCAGTATCCGGCATACAACGCAGAGGCTAAAGATACCGTCCGGAGAGCCAGTCATCTCAGCTTCAAAAACGATGCTTTCCGCTGCTTCAAACAGGATAAGCCATGGATGCTCATGGAATCATGCCCGGATTCCCCTCAGTGGAAGTATCCGATGAAGCTGAAACACCCCGGCATACATCACGCCGAAATGCTCAGTATCATCGGACAGGGCGGCGAAGGCACATGCTATTTCCAGTGGAGAAAAAGCAGAGGTTCTCAGGAAAAACTGCACGGCGCTGTCGTCGATCACGCCATCAACGACGTCGAAAACACACGAGTCTTCAAAACAGTCGCCGAACTCGGCGCTCTCTATAAGAAATTAACTCCGCTTCTCGGCAGCACTGTCGAAGCTGAAACAGCCATCATTTATGACTGGGAATCGCGCTGGGCTTTCGAGACTTCCATGGGCATGCCCAACCGTGACGGAGCTTACGAAAATAACTGCGTAGATCACTATGAGCCTTTTGTCAAGATGTCAATTCCGGTTGACGTGCTCAACAGTGAAAAAGATCTCTCGAAGTATAAACTCGTCATCGCCCCGATTCTTTTCATGCTCCGTCCTGGTATGTCAGACAAACTGAAAAAATACGTCGAAAAAGGCGGAACTCTTGTCATGACCTATCTTTCGGCGATGGTCAATGACACAAACCTCTGTTATCTCGATGGCTTCCCCGGCGACGGACTCCGAAAAGTCTTCGGCGTATGGAATGAGGAAAACGACTGTCTCAATTCCGATGAACACAGATCGGTAAACATCACTGCCGAAGGACGCAAATTCGGGCTTTCAAGCGACTCCTTCAAGGCCGACTACGTATGCGCAGTTCTCCAGAACGAAGGTGCGGAGGTCCTCGCAAACTACGGCGACTACTTCTATGCCGGAACTCCTGCCATCACTGTAAACAAATACGGCAAGGGAACAGCCTACTACGTCGGAACAAAACCGGATGCAGCCTTCCTTCAGGAATTCTACCGGAAAGTCGCGGAGAAGGCAGAACTTACTCCTATTGTCGAAGGCGGAGTCCCCCATGGCGTATTTGCGCAGAAACGTGAAAAAGGCAAAGCGGAATTTCTGTTCTTTGAAAACTTCACCGCTACAGAAAAGACCGTCAAACTGCCCACAGGCAAGTACAAAAACATGTCTGACGACAGCAAGCTTCAGGACACTGTCACGCTTACTCCATTCGGCAGCATAGTCCTCGCAAAAATCTAATATACAAAAAATCTAAAAGGCGTCCGGGCTAAAACTCGGACGCCTTTTACAATCATTCAGTCCATTCCTCTTCTCCGGAATATGCCTCCTCCTGACTTCTCAACACTCAATCGCATGGATTAGACTTGTCTATACTATTACAGTATTGTCCTTTCCCTTGAGCCCCGATATAACTAAGATAATTTTCATCCCATGAGCCCGATGCATCTGCACCATAAAATTCTGGCAGTTTGGGACTTCGCTTTGCTTACCAAGCTCGTCCGCCTCGCATATGCCTTATATATACTTTCTGTTTGGCAGACCGGGAATTTGCCGCCAATTCCTTTCAGATTCCACCTCGCGATGTCCCCATTGTCTTATGCTAACAGTTCCTGCAAGCAAGTCTGTAACGGACTTTCATCGTGGAGCTATCGCCCATAGCGGACATATCAATAAAAAAGCCCGTCGATTGACGGGCTTTTTAGATTAAGCATTACTGAATAAATCAGTTTCTGAAAGGAGGCAAGCCTCTCATTTCACGTTCTCTGATCGGAGAACCGTCCGGATTAACAAGACGGCATGTCATGAAGATAAGAAGGTTGACTTTCACAGATCTCTTTGCCTGTGACTGGAATGCTCTTCCAACCAAGGGAAGATCGCCAAGGAAAGGATACTTGTCATTGTAGACATCAACCTGATCCTTGATGATACCGCCAAGGATGATTGTTTCACCGTCATAGCAACTGACTGTTGTTTCAACCTGACGTACATCAATAATCGGCATGATAAGAGTGTTTGTATAGTGAGTCCCATCAATTGTCATTTCAAATGAATAATTATCCCAGTCTGTTCTTGGACGAATTGACTGGACAACAGGATTCATCTGCAAGGTGATTGTATAATGGTCTGGGTCAACATTTGGGGTCACTCTCAGTACAATACCGTCATCTGTGGTTTCTCCGAATGTCGGGATGGACGGTACATTGGCATACTGGGTGGAGCCGCCATTAGTGACAGTTGTTGACTCCGGTTCGGACCATTCTTCCGGAAGATACCATTGGGAGACCATTCTGATAGTGGCTTCCTGTCCATTCATAGTTGTAACTCTGGGCGAGGAGAGAACGTCAGATGAATCCAGCTGATCCAGTGCATGTACTGTCATATCAAACGTGTAGCCGCCGCCGGACACGCCATGGTAGGTTAGCATTCTATCCGGGTAACCTTGTCCAACATTACCAAGACCATTTTGTCCTACACTTCTCGTAATATTCGCATCATTGGCTAGAAATGTATGTCTGTCCGGATGGAGATCACCAGGACCTCTTGGGTCACCGTTGGCCGGGGTTCGTCCTGAACGGGAAAGCTGATACTCAAATCCGAGTTCTTCAAGGTCATTCTGCTTGACTTCGACAAATTTTGCCTGAATAAGAACTTGCGGATCAACAACGTTGATTTCTTTGATGATCTCTTCTATCTTGGCAAGATTGTCCGGAGTATTTGTCGCAATAAGACGGCTTATGTTGGAGTCATAAACGATCTGTGCGCCTGTCGGGAAGGTGATACCGCGTCTTTCAAAATGTTCTTTGACGACTTCCGGTGTCGCCTGTGCTCCGCCGATGGTTTCGATGGCTTCCTGTTCAAGAGGATAAATTCTCGTTTCCACTTCGTCAAGAGGAACGTCATTGGAAGCAAGAACTACCGCGAATTTTTCAATACGGTACTTGAGATTGCCGGCACGGCAGACATAGCGGATTGCTTCGCCGAGCGGAATATTATCTACAACCATTGTAATTGTGGGTTCAGCAACAGGAGCTGCTTCCGCTCCTTCTGCCGCTTCTCCTGTCTTGGGAGCTGTCAAACGAAGGAATATATTGACTCCTGTTTTTTCAGGGTCGATTTCGCGACTGATCATTTTCAGATATTTTACAACTGTTGTGACAGTGACTTCCTCAAACTCGAGCCTGGGAATAACAATTTCACGCAGTTTCTTTTGTATCTGATTTTCAACATCATCTTTTTTAATTACTCCTGTACCTAGTTCATCTTTGTCCCCAGTTTTGGGAATCAGAGGCGTTACCATATTCCACTCAACTTCTGAAACACGTTCATTGTGAATGGTATCTGTTCTTTTGTTTCCGATCTCCAATATTTTCAGATTTGCTTTTCTAATGGCATCAATTGCATCTGAGTTGTAGGGATTTAGAATTAAAACTTCTTCAAATTTATCACGAGCCTTGTCATATTGTCTGTCCGCATAGAGGACTTTGCCCTGTTTCATGAGCAGATCAATTTTGTAGTCTCTTTCTTCTTTTTTGGGATCAGCTGCAGTTTCTGTCACCTGCGATCTGTAAGAGACAACATTTTTCATATGCTTATAATCGGCAATTTTTTCGTCCAGTTTCTTCTTGTCAGCAGGATATATTTCCGATGCTTTTTGACAGAGTTCGATTGCTTTATCGTAATCCTGTGCATTTACGGCCTTTTCAGCCTGCATGACGATGTCTTGAGACCAGTATAAATATGTTTGAGCAATACTTGCGTCAATTGCAGTAAGTTTATCTTGCACATATGAGGAGTTGCCTGCATTCGAGAGTTTTCCTTTTGCCGCAAGATAGCAGTCAATAGCCTGTTCATACTTATTTGAAGCTAAGGCTGCATTGGCTTCCTTGACAAGCTCATCTGCGTTTTTATCTGCATATTGGCGGAGAATGCGTTCTCTCTGAATATCTGATTTGACGCTATCTGTTTTTGCGGAGTTATCTGTCACAGTGCTGTCCTGTGCAAAAACCCCGGATGCGGCGACGCAAAGTACTGCGAATACTGATAAACGCAGTTTCAGAGCCATCTGGTTCGCTGACATTATATTAACCTCCGTAATATTTTTTTTAATCATTTTTTTTCACCCGGCTTCCAAATTATCTGTGGTAATCCGGTATGCCTCTGCGGGGATCCTGACGAACCGGCACACCATCATTGTTGACAAGGCGGGTTGTAACAAAGATGAGCAGATTCTTCTTATCTGAACGAGTCATCTGACTTGAGAAAAGTCTGCCGACAAGCGGAATATCACCAAGACCAGGCCACTTGTCATTACGATCCGCCTTGCTGTCTCTTAGCATTCCTCCAAGTACTACAGTTTCTCCATCATAGACCTTGACATTGGTATTGAGGTCGCGGCGCGAGATAACAGGCATTTTTACGTCATATGTATCTTCTTGGACTGGATCGGCATTTCTTTGGCGTCTAATCACAATTTGATAAATATCCCACTGTTCAAATTTCAGAACTTGAGGATTCAACTGGAGTGATATGGTGTAGTTATTCGGACTTACTGTCGGGGTGACTTCAAAGCGGATACCAATGTCAGTCGGTTCTCCGAATTCAGGAGACGGCGGATCAATGGTGATGGTTCCGTTTGATGTCTGGATTTCCGGATCTTCCCAGCTTGTCGGGAAGTATCTTTCTTCAACAAGTCGAATCAATGCTGTTGAGCCGCTTGTAGCAATAACTTTAGGCGATGAAAGCACTTCTGTTCGTGTATTTTGGCTTATTGCATTGATTGTTACATAAAGATTGTATGCACCATCTTTGCCGAAATTGGGCAGGAGCTTGAATTCATTCAAGATTTTATCGGATGCGCCAGTCGTAGAATTATAGGGATTACCTGAATCTGCGGTGTTATATGAGCGAAGTATTTTGGAAATACCAGCAGTTCCGTTTCCGCCAGCGTTCCAATTTGGATTCAGGTTTGCGTTTGTGTTATTCAAAACCCAGTCGAAGCCGAGTTCGTCAAGGTCGTTGACGCCGATTTCAAGGAGTTTCGCTTCGATCAGAACAAGCGGTGTCTGAATATCAAGACCGCGCATGAGAGCTTCAAGGCGTCTGAGATTGTCAGGGGTATTTGTAACGATCAGTTTTCCAGCTCTCTTGTCATAGGCAATGGAGGTTCCTTCATCGAAAGGAACGCCGCGGTCGGCGAAGAACTTTTTGAGAGCTTCTGATGTCGCTGATGGCGGAGGCGCCGTTTTCGTTGCGGCTGCTCCACCTGCTTTAAAGGTATCTTTTGTTGAAGTAAAAAGATCCTTGATATCATCGCTGTTTGTTTTGGTTTCTTCGGTTTCAGATACGCCGCCTGAAATTCTTGAGACCAAGGCTGCTCTTACCTGAAAGAAACGAGTTTCGAGTTCATCAATGTCTTTGTCACCGATGATGACTGCTTTTTCTTCAATTCTGTATTTGAGACCTGTTCCCTGACAGAGGTAGCGGATTGCTTCGCTCATGGGAATCTTGTCGAAACTCATTGTAACTTTCGGAACGTTTGCGGCAATTTCAGGACTGAGCTGAAGAATAAGGTTCACTCCCTGCTTTTCAGGATCTTTTTCCTTGCTTCGTGTATTCAGGTAGGCGATTACAGAAGATACTGTTGCTCCATCGAAGTCAAGGTCGAGAATTATTCTCTGAAGTTTGTCATAGAGAGAGGCTCTGCTTTTGCGGTCGACGTTTGCTATAACGTTCTTGGGCATGATGGATTCTGTAGGTACAACCCCCTGACTCCAGCCCCAGGCTACATCGGCTTCGCGTTCGAGAATTTCGTTTTCTCTTCTTTTCTGAGCAGCGTGATAAAGTTTCTTGTAGACTTTATCAAGCATGTCCACAGCCTTGGTATTGTATGGATCCTTGATCAGGATCTTTTCCATATTGTCTTTAACCTGAGCATACTGCTGATTCTTATAGAGTATTTCAGACTGATGGAAAAGTATGTCGATTTCCTCTTTGCGTGTTGCATTCTGAGGATCAATTGTTGTCAGAGATGTCTTATTCTTGAATTCATTGGAAGCGACAGTGTCATCGCACTTCTTAATGAAGGCATCGACATCTTTCTGAATCAGCGGATTGACTTTTCCGGCTTCTCTTGCTGTTTCAGAGGCATCCTTGTATTTCTTCTGCTGATAGAGGTCTTTTGCTTCCCCCATAAGCGAATTTCCCCACTTCTTATAAAGAGTGGCAAGCTTGCTACGGATGTTGTCTCTGTTGTATTCGACGTAAGTGCCTGAACCAAGAGGGGCGAGCTCTGCGTCTGCGGCTTTCAGCTTTTCTTCAGCTTCGGAATACTTAGCGTCAGCGAGAAGTTTGTCTGCTTCCTTGACATACTGAGCAATCAGTTTGTCGAGAGACGCCTGGCGAAGCTCTGCTTCAGCCTGAGCTGCTGACGCAGCCTTGTCTCCGGAATTTTCCTGTGCTTCTGCCGATGAAGCGGCGAGAATGCAGAGCAGACAGAATGCCGCTCCAATAGAACTTGCCTTTCCAATGGTGCCTCTTGCGGAAAATCTTTTCATGTGTATTTCCTTATGTTCAAACATTTTAATTTATCTATCTGCGCTTGTCAGAGTGAATTCCTTACCGTCCTGACGCTTGAGTTTGACAGACTTTGTCGGAATGTCAACAGATTCGACGGTGAAGGTTTCCTGACCTGTTTTCTCATTTCCTACTGTCAAGGTATCTCCGATGTAAAGCGGATATATCTTGCCTGTGGAGTTTTCTTTGACTATGATTCTTTCTTTTGTCTCATAGACAGGCAGGTTCGGTTTTGCGATTATTATGTCCTCTGATCCCTGGCGCTTTAGTTTGACTTCGCTGGCATCAACTTTTTCTGTTGTCTTAAACTGCTTGTTTACTCTTTCTTCTGTCTTTGGTTCAATATCAGCAATGTTGTATGATACATCATCAACTGTTATTGTATCGCCTATGTGCAGGAAGACAGTACGCATTTTTCCCTTGACGGATGCGTCTGCATGTATTTCCCACTTAGACTTATCGTCACCGCTACGGACGATTTTCTTGACATTGAAGTTAAGTTTGATTCTTTCGATTTCTTCTACGACAAGTTTAACTGCATAAGAAGGATGAGATTTGGGATTTTTAGGATCTGTCTTGCCGAGATATTCCTCATAATTGGAAAATCCGTCATCATCATCATCTTTATTGGCATCGGTCGGCTCTTTGGGGTTGAGTCCAAGGGCAATTTCAACCTTATCAGGAATACCATCTCCGTCTGTATCAAGTTCTTTTTCCGGTTGTTTGAATGGCTCTTTGAGTTCCTGACCGCAGATTGAGCACTTATGAAGCTTTGTGAAATCAGCGAGGGGAACGATTTTTTCGCAATGAGGACAACGGGCTGCCTTCATTGGTTCCATAAAATCAGTTATATCTGCTTCAGGCCTAGGTTTTGACAACGCCCATAATTCATCTTTATCCAATGCGGACAGTGCGTTGTATACTGGCTTGCTGAAG
>JAKJHH010000078.1:0-244 GCA_022703965.1 Verrucomicrobiota bacterium | reverse complement strand
TGTAATCAGCTGTCTTAAGCGTGAGCTGAAGATCTTCCGGTTTTACTTTTGTGGCCTGTTGAGCTATATAAATCTGTCCGAGCAGGGCGACAACAAATATAATCAGGAGGACTGTGAGGATCAGCTTCTCATAATGTTTCTTTAGAAATTGCAAGGTAGTAACTCCTATTATTTGCTTTTGGGTTTCAGTTCATCACTGGTATAGACGATGTAATCAAAGTCTATTTCAGCTTTGATCAGATTT
>JAKJHH010000077.1 GCA_022703965.1 Verrucomicrobiota bacterium | reverse complement strand
TCCGGATATACCCCTTCAGTTCTTCCTGTCAGCAATATAGAAAACGATATTTCAGCGATAATCGCGTCGAAGCCCGATCTTGTCTTCAATCTCTGCGAAGGCTTCAACGGCTCGTCCGAATATGAAATGCATGTCGCTGCCATACTTGAAATACTTCAAATCCCCTACACGGGAAATCGCGCTCTCACGCTTGGAATGGCAAGGAATAAAAGCCTCTCCAAAAAGATTTTCATGCAGGAGGGCATCCCGACTCCCCGCTCCGTCACATATTCTGAAATGCCGACAGAAAATCATGGGCTCTCTTATCCTCTGATAGCCAAGCCGTCCTGCGAAGACGCAAGTCTCGGCATCACAAAGGATTCCCTGATAAAAGATTTTGCAGCCCTGAAGAAATCCTTCAAGCGCATAATGGACAAATACAATCAGCCGGTGCTGGTCGAGGAATTCATTGACGGTCGCGAATTTAATGTGGCGATACTTGAAACTGCGGACGGACTCGTCGCCCTGCCCCCCTCCGAAATCGACTTCAGCAGAATGCCGTCCGATCTTCCCAAAATCACAGGCTATGAGGCTAAATGGCTGGAAGACGATCCGCTTTATCAGGCGACTCCATCAGTATGTCCGGCAAATCTGGATGAAAAGACAAAAGACAAGCTTCAGAAAACCGCTCTTGCGGCGTTCAAAGCTCTCGGCGGAAAAGATTACGGAAGAGTCGATTTCCGCATGAACTCCAACAGTGAAGTTTTTGTTCTGGAATATAATCCGAATCCCGATATCTCAGTAGATGCCGGATTCGCCAAGGCAGTAAGAGCCTCCGGCAGAACTTATGAAGTGTTCTTAAAGACCCTTATCAATAACAATTTAAAAGCAAAGGAGCGTGAGTTGTGTCAGGCATAAGACCCATGTTCGAAAAAGACCGCCACCCGATCATCAAAGCGCTCCGTGATACCGGTATGTTCACAGAGGCTGAAGTTGACGTGGCCATAGAACTTATCGATAAATATCTTTATGACAAAGACCAGAAGGATTATACAATATTCGTTGCTGAAGAAGACGGTCAGGCGGCAGGCTATGTCTGCTACGGCCCCACTCCGGCGACGGAAGGAACCTATGACCTTTACTGGATCGCCGTAAATCCGGCAATTCAGGGAAAAGGAGTAGGCAAAAAGCTTCTGGAATTTACCGAAAACGAGGTCAGGAAGGCCGGGGGCGGTCTCCTGATCATAGAAACATCTTCACAGGAGAAGTATGCCCCAACGCAAAACTTTTACATTCGTAACAAGTATGAAATCGAAGCCCGTATCAAGGACTTCTACAGAAAAGGCGACGACCGTCTGATTTTTACAAAACGCTTATAGTTCTGTTAATTCTTTGTAAATCAGCGGTAATCAGTTCTGTAAAATATTAAAATGAAAATGTTTCTATAAAATAAATAGGAGATCCATTCAATAATGGAACAATGGCGGAAACAATTAAGTAAATGCATCACAAAACCGGAGGAAATCGCTAAGAGGTTCGGACTCCCGATCGACGAGCTGCGCAAGATCGATGAAAAATTCGCAGTCAAGATCACTCCGTACTACTACTCCCTCATAAAGGAGAAAGATGATCCGATGTACAAGCAGATGATACCTGATATCAGAGAGCTTGATAACGGATGCAACCTCTTCTGCGATCCGCGCTTGCCGAGGACAAGGACTCCCCCGTTAACATCATCGTTCACCGTTACCCGGACAGATGCCTCTTTCTGGTTTCTCACACCTGCGCCTCCTTCTGCCGTTTCTGCACCAGAAAAAGAAAAGTCGGCAATCCCGAAAAAATCAGCCGTCAGTACATCGACGAAGGCATTGCCTACATTCAGGCTCATCCGGAAATATGCGACGTTGTGATCTCGGGCGGCGACCCGCTCATGCTCGAAGACGACCTGATCGAACACATTCTCAGCTCCATCAGAAAGATCAAGCACGTCGAGATTATGAGAATCGGTTCCAGAGTCCCCTGCGTGCTTCCTCACAGAATCACAAACAAGCTCGTCAATATGCTCAAGAAGTATCATCCGCTCTTCATGAACGTACACTTCAATCATCCTGACGAACTGACGCCTCTTGCAGTAAAGGCTCTTGCAAAGCTTGCCAACGCAGGCATACCGCTCGGTAACCAGACAGTGCTGCTCAAGGGCGTAAACGACGATCCCGAAGTCATGAAAAAGCTCATGCAGAAGCTTCTCGCGGCAAGAGTAAGACCTTATTACATCTATCAGGCCGACATGGTCTTCGGAACAGATCACCTGAGAACCTCGGTCAAAAAGGGACTTGAGATCATCAAGGCTCTCCGTGGCTGGACATCAGGACTCGCAGTTCCTCATTTCGTTATCGACGCACCGAACGGCGGCGGAAAAATCCCGCTCCTTCCGAACTACGTCGAAGAAATGGGTGACAGCGAAGTCGTTCTCAAGAACTACAAGGGAACAGTCCACAGATACGTCATCGCCGAAAGCGAAAGAGAAAAAGCGGATGAAGCAGCTGAAATGCGTCCGCTCCTCAAGAAGCTTCCGGCAACGCGTCCTGTCGACTTCGATGATCCTTTCCACAGCGTAGCGACGCTGCCGAGATTCAAAGTCAAAGAGATATCGGACCGTATCGAGGAACTCGAACTTCTCGCTATCCCGTAAGCTCTGATCAGAATAAAGCGCATCGAAAGCGATTTTTAACGCTTTCATGCGCTTTTTCTATTTGAAGAAGGCGCTTCATGCAGTTAACTTAACGGAAGCAACGATTCAGGATGATTTTATGAAAGATTACATGAAAATATTCGCGACAGTTCTGGCAGTATTTTGCCTGACTTCCATTACGAATGCAATGGATAACTCAATCCGCTTCCGTTCGGGTACGATTCTAGCCGCTGAAATATCATCCAAGAAGCCGGACATCGTAATCCCCAACAAATACGATTCTCTCCCTTCCTACTCAAGTCCGATGTATGCGGTTCTTTATGTAAAATTTGACGAAGGACGCGCCTTCAGCCTTTATGACTACATCCTTTCTGTTTCCGGCAAGCCCTACAGATGCGTCGCAGTTGCCGAAAACAGCGGAACATTCAATACAGACGCCTGGGATCTTCAGAAAACTGATCCGTCCAAGATCTACAGACTGCTTTTCGTGACAGAATCCCTGCCCGGCCAGCAAATCGAATACACCTTGAAATTCCGTCTCTTCCAGGCTCCTGTTTCCAGTACAACAGTAAAATTCCTCAATCTGGAAAATAACAGATTCTCTTATTTCTCAGAAATCCCTTCCTCAGGAATGCTCGACATCTCTCTCGGAGAACTCCTCAAAAAACGCCCGCAATAAGCCTGAATCAAGCTAAAAAGTCGCAATCAGAAGCAGAGCATTTAAAGCTCTGCTTTTTTATTTTCATGCATAGCTTCTGAAATTCTTCCTAAAAGTCCCAACAAACACTTGTATCCAAACTTAAAATACATTATAATACATGTATTAAACCAGCAACCAACAAACAATACAAGTCAAAAAAAATGTCTGATAATACTATATATGGAAAGATTGTCGAATACCTGAAAAAGTCGATTGAAGACGGAAGTCTCAAAATCGGAGACGCGGTGTATTCAGAAAATCTACTTTGCGAGAAATTCAATGTTTCTCGAACATCAGTCCGTAAAGCAATACGTCAGATGGTCGGAGAGAATCTTCTGGTGAGCCGTCAGGGACTCGGAACCTTTGTAAAGTCAAACGGGCATGGATTCCTGCATAATTCCATCTGCATGGTGAACCATTATAGCAGATTACTCCGCTACGACCCGACCGATACTTATTATATGGATGCTATTTACGGTGTTGAAAATGCAGTTAATTTGAAATCTCTGAACTTTCAGATGTTCAGCGGATACATAGACGGAGAACTTGATGTCAAAACCAAAATGGAACATATCAAGGTCGATGGATTAATTATTGATGGCAAATATCTGAACACCGGCAATGCAGATTACTTCCGTCGTTTGAGTCCGCACATAGTAATTCTGGATGGCAATCCGGAGGAAAGCTCATTCCCTGTAATAGCACCGGATGCCACGCCAGCGTTTTCTGAACTGCTTGCCATGGCGGAATACAGAGGTGGAAAAATCATTTATCTTTATGACGACTTCAATGCCATATGCCGTCACAGGCTCAAGTGCTTCAAAGCAGCAGCTCAAACACGAAACGATGTAGTTTTTGTCAATTACGGAGAGTCATTAACAAGAGACAATTTTGATAATATCGATCATTATTATCTCATAAAAACAGCATTGGATAAAGCAATACGCTCAAATCCTGAATGCAGAACTGTCATTGCCAACAGCGATCTCTCCGCAATTAAAGCCATGCACGCATTGAAGCAGAGTAATTTCATTGTTCCTGACGATATAGCTGTAAGCGGTTTTTCAGGCATGAATATATCCACAATGAGCGATCCGCTCCTTACAACTGTTTATGTAGATGCAAAAGGGATGGCGGAAATCGCAAGCACTCATCTTTTCGCCCAGATAGAGGGAAAACATCAGGAAATTCCGACTCTTTATCCAACTCGGGTGCTGCGCAGAAAATCTTTATAAACGTCAGCAGATACAAGCAAAAACAGTCAGGCATATTTACAGAATAAATCCAATATAAATTATAAATGGAGAAAGAACATGAAAAGCACAATAATACTAATATTTACAATATTATCATGCAATATATCCAGTGCTATAGAAGAAATCCCCCATAAAAGCTCTCCGGAAATCAAGAACAGCTCTACACTCAATATATCAGGGGAAAAAATAGACACCAAAACAACGTTCACGGATGGTTTTATCAGAAACATCCGTGTAAGTCCGGCTCTTTCCGCAGAGCAAGCAGATAAATTGGAAAACCAAGGGCTGGATGGACTCCCCATTGTCAATACATGGAAGAAAATTTCATATATTGAAAGAGCAGTGAGCGGAGACAAAATTCTTGGCGAATCTCAAAAATCGGCTTCTTCTGTCTTCATTTATGCAACTGCTGAATTTGCGGAAGAAACAAGCGGACAAATCTGCATAGGCTACAACAGCCAATTTAAACTCTTTCTGAACGGAAAAAGCATTGAATCTGATGCCCCTGAAAAAACTCATCCGTTTATTCCCGATGCCTTCAGGAAAGAAGCGAAGTTCAGGGGCGGAATAAATACTATTGTCCTGAGACTGGACAGGCTGAAGGACAGTCATTCTGTTGCACTCAGAATAATCAGCACTGCCGAGCAGTTGGATCAAGTGGTAAACTGGTTCCAGCCTAAGACAATAACCGAATACAGCAAGAATCAGAAGCCTTCAGACAGCCAACTGATAAATAATACAGCATATCGATATTTCATAAAAGCCCCATTTGTGCAACGTAAAAACAATCCAAATATCCGCCACGCGATAATGTGTCCAATGTATAAAGAATATCACACCCGTTACGCGACATACTGTGATCAAAGCAAAATGCCATGTCCTGACATACTTGAACTTAGAAGCCCTTTATACGCAATCTATGACGTACGGAACGGAGAAACAAGCTGTTTCGTAGATAAAGCGCTGAGCAATGCGTTGCAATCGCAGGCGGCACAAGTTGAGGTGTCGGTGATAAGCGTACTTGGTCAACATGTGGACACCAATCCTGAAATAGCGGCAAATCCAGTGGACTTCAACAAGATTTTTTTCAAGGATAATCAGCCTGAACTGATGCTTAATTCAAAAGGAAATCCAGTCGAAGCTCCTGCATGGGATCCTTATGTAAACAGAGCATGTTACAGTTATCACGATCTGAAACATAGAAATTTTGTTATGCAGACAGCAGCCCTCGCAGCAAGCAAACTCAAAAGTTTAAACAACTCAAAAATCGGAGCACTGCATGTCCGCTTCCCGTCCAGCAAAGACTGGTATTATCCGATCGATGACGAATTCTATGATTACTCCCCTTCAGCACAAACGGCATTCCGCAAATTTCTGAAAGACAAATATATTTCCATTGGAACATTGAATTCACATTATGCATCCGCATATCCCGACTTCGAATCGATAAAAGCACCTCTTCCTAAATTTGGAGAAATGGATATTTCCAGCGAGTGGCAAGACTGGCAGGCATTCCGCAGTGAAAGCATATACGGAATACAACGCGAAATATTCCAGACAATACGGAAAATCGACTCGGACAGGGAGATAGTCTCGTGGATGACCAGCTCAATAAAAGCAGGAGCCAGGGACGGTATAATTCTGGATGATGCAATGAGACTTGAACGTGAGTTTCCACACACATTTATCACGTTAACTTGTTTCGATTTCATGGGCGCCGGACTTCCTTTAGCCGGTGAACTGTATGGACAGTTGGCATTAGCCTATGGACTGCCAATTGCCATAGAACCTCTGCGCCTTGATCCCGAATCATACCAGAAAACATTTTATAATATCCTCCGATTCCCCGTCAAAAAAGCTAATTGGTTATTCTTTATTCATTTGACCCCGGCTGCAACGCCATGGATCATATGGGTCATGAACCAGCGAGGACTGGCGGATGAACTGGCAGAGGCGAAATTGCTCCAGTCGAAAACCGTAAATATCTTCTCTTATTCTGATATTCGACTCAATACCACCACAAAACTTGGAAGTGATGAAATAATTAATCCACAGATAAAACTATTCAAAGCCTTGCAGGCTCACAGTCTGAATCTGCCTATGATTACGGACTATTCGCTGGAGCCGGAATTAAATGCTTATGAAAGTGTTCTTCTGGCTGATACCAAACTGTTACGTCCGGAAATGATTGCAAAAATCGGAAAATTTGTCCGTGATGGAGGAACTGCATTGATTGTCGGGAATGTCGGAGAATATGATCTGAGCAGTGGAAAAAAAGACTATCCATTGCTGCGCGAACTGGGAATTCCGTCAAAATCGGTACATCAAGATAAGTCCGCTACTCTTCTCATGAAAGTGCCTAGCAATGCACAAAATATAAAGTATAAAGATTCTTTTATCGAAGAAGCAAGCTGGTCGCTGGGAAAAGGACAGGTGTTCTTCCACAGTCAGGGCATCTCATCATTCCTGAATGCAGACGGATATCTGAACAGCCATGCAACGGATTATCTGAACTCACATGGCATATCTCCTCTCCTGCGCTTTGAGCAAGATGGTCTGGCGGCTTCATTTGTCAAGGCAAACGGGAAGATCCGCTACCTCGGATTCATCAATACCTGCGGAGGAGCGTTCTCAACAAATCTATCATTCATTCCGGCTGAACAGATCGCAAAACTAGATGCCATTGAACTGGTTTCAGGAGAAAAACTGCAAATCAAGAACGGAAGTTTTAATCTGAGTTTTGAAATTCCATGGCAAATAAAAGTGATTAAACTGGAGCTTGAATAAAATGAACATAAGAAAAAATAAAACACAGGCTTTCACTCTGATAGAACTTTTGGTTGTCATTGCGATAATAGGAATTCTGGCTGCTATGCTTTTACCAGTTCTGGGAAAAGCGCGCGATGCGGCAAAAGGTCTGGCATGTCTTTCAAATTTAAAACAACAAGGCATAGCAGTCGCTTCATATACAAACGACAACAACAGTTATCTACCAACACTATCCTATCCGAAATGGGCAAATTTATGGAGCGGCTGGAAAGTCTATCTGGCTACTTATCAGATAAACGATTATAACCCCAACACGCCTCAGCACGCAATAACGAGTCAGTGGACCTACACAGCTCTTTTCAAATGTCCGTCCTGGAATTACAATCTCAACGAGCTCTATTCCAGCAACGACATGAATTCTTACGGCGGAGGCTATGCATGGACTAAAGCAATAGGAGTGTCAGAAAGCGACGCCTATTGGCCTCGCAGAAAACTCGAGAGGCTGAGCAAGCTCTCGGAGACAGTTCTTATTGGAGATTCATTAATGGCTGTGGATACATCGGCAAGCTGCTCTCTCTATGCCGGAAATATCACAGTGGGAGAAAGCGGAGCATATCCCTCATTTGGCGCAACGCCAATCCATAAATCAGGATACAATAACTTATGGGCCGATCTTCATGTAGACTGGAAAGAGAAAAAATTTCTATTCGCAGGAAAAAGTGGCGGTGTCAAAGACGGTATAGGCATCTCACCACAGAACTATTATTACATACCTAAGACACAATAAAATATCCGTCACACCATAAAACGGCTAAAAATCGTTTTTCTTTACTCTCCGATGAGAACATTCATTTCGGAGAGGATGCGATAGGAGGCATCGGGCATGGCAAGCTGCAAGGCTTGCTTTCCGGCTTCTTTGAAGGAGTCGGGATTGGCAAGGAAGTCGAGAATAAGCGACGAGGCCTTTTCCTTTGTAAACTCGCTGTTTTTAACCATGACCGCCGCTCCGTTACTGCGCAGATATTCGGCATTGTCATCCTGATGCAGTTCGGCGGCATATGGGTACGGAATCAGTATCGAGGCCTTGCCGAAATTCAGAATCTCACTCACACTGCTTCCGCCTGAACGGCAGATAATAATGTCGGCAGCAGAATAAAAAGGACGCATATCATCGGTTTTCTCGGCGGCATATACTTTGAAGGAGGCTTTGGAATAGGCCTCTTTAACGCTTTCAAGTTTGCCGGGACCGCTCAGATGGAGAACCTGAAGATTGTCTTTGTTGATCGAACAAAGTGCTTCAGGCAGCACTTTATTGAAGACTTCCGCACCCTGACTTCCGCCAAAGACAAGCAGAGTCATTTTATCGGCGGAGAAAGCTGGATCAATTGAAGCAAGAGCCTCTGCCTTACTTAACGCCTTGCCGAGCAACTCTGGACGCGCCGGCATTCCGGTAAGAATCAGAGGAGCCTTCACAGCTCCCTTATTGACGGAAGGAAAGCCCATGAAAACAGCTTTCGCAAAACGGGACAGAATTCTGTTAGCCTTGCCGATGCGTGCATTGCCGTCGTGCAGGAAAAGCGGTACTCCGCAACTTTTGGCGGCAAGAGCAGAAGGAGTCGAAGCAAAACTTCCCATGCCGAGAAAAGCGTCGGGCTTAAACTTTTTGAGCTCCCTTCGAGCAGACATGAAACCGCTGAAAAGACTTTTGAAAAACTTGAGAACCTGAACTGGATTTGAAGGACGCGGAGCCGCGTCCATGATAACAGAATCTATTCCGTATTTCTTTGCTGTTTCCGCCTGAGATACGGAGTTTTTTCCGGCAAGGAAAAGTAGAACGGAGCCGCCCTGCTCCTTGAAGGTTCTGGCAATGCTGAGTCCGGGATAAAAATGGCCTCCGGTTCCGCCACAGGTTATTACTAGTCTCTTCAAATTTTCCAGTTTAAGGTTTTGCATCAGAGTGTTCTCATTAAAGTTTTCATTGCCATTGCAAAAATTTCCACAGTCCATGCGACATCGCTTGCCGCACGGTGCGCCTGCTGATCTTCTTCGATTTCCAGTCCGAAAGTGTTCCTTAGAAACTGAAGATTATACTTAGGGAGCCCGGGGTAAGCCTTTTTGATGATAGGAAGCGAATCAAGAGTTTTGCCTTTCCATATCTCGTAGGCATGACGCGCCAGACTTTCCTGAAGGAATCCCAGGTCAAACCTGGCATTATGAGCAACAAGAGTGCTTTCATCGGCAAACTTTATGAACTCAGGCGCGATGGAATGGAATTTCGGAGCATTCGCAACCATTTCATTTGAAATGCCGTGCACTGAAAACGCACTGTAAGGAATCGAAACTCCGGGATTTACCAGACTGGAAAAACTGCTTCTAGATCCATCCTTTTCGACTCTGAGAGCGGCGATTTCGACAATGCGGTCGCGCACCGGACTCATACCGGTTGTCTCAAGGTCAAAAAAAGTGAATGGTCCCAGATGGAACCATTCACGAACATCTGAAGCGTTTTCAGAATTCATCGTCTTACTTGGAGTATCCGTTCGGATGTTTCTGGAGCCATTTCCAGACGGATTCGATGATAGTTGAAGCATTCTCGAATTCGGGCTTCCAGCCGAGTTCTTTTCTGGCAAGCTCGGAACCTGCGATAAGGCGGGCCGGGTCACCGGCTCTTCTGGGGCCGATTTCAACAGGAATCGGATGTCCTGTTACTTTTCTGGCAGCCTCGACAATTTCCTTGACGCTGAGGCCGTTGCCTGTACCGAGATTGTAATGTCCGCTTCTCGGAGCATTCAGAGCCTTCATGTGAGCCTGGGCCAGGTCGAGAATGTGAATGTAGTCTCTGATACATGTTCCATCGGGAGTCTCATAGTCGTCGCCGTAGATCATAATCTTTTCTCTTTTGCCCTGAGCAACCTGAAGGATGATCGGAATGAGGTGAGTTTCGGGATTGTGATCTTCGCCGAAGTTCTCAGTTGCGCCGGCGGCGTTGAAGTAACGGAGAGCGGCATACTTGATGCCGTAGATCTGGCTGTACCACTTCAGAACTTTTTCAAAGCAGAGCTTGGATTCGCCGTAGGGATTGATCGGAAGCTGCTTGGTGGTTTCTCGAATCGGAATTTCTTCCGGTTCGCCGAAGGTTGCGGCTGTGCTTGAGAAAACGAAGCTTTTTACGCCGGATTCAACGGCGGCATCGGCAAGGTTAATGGCGGAGCAAAGGTTGTTTCTGAAGTATTTTCCGGGATCTTTCATTGATTCGCCGA
Organism: Verrucomicrobiota bacterium; assembly: GCA_022703965.1. Classification (GTDB taxonomy): domain Bacteria; phylum Verrucomicrobiota; class Lentisphaeria; order Victivallales; family UBA1829; genus JAKJHH01. The sequence goes on along the minus strand of JAKJHH010000077.1, from coordinate 5,478 downwards.
CAAGAGAAAAGGCGGCGAAATGCATCACGGCTTCATATTTTCCCTGCTTCATGACATCCATAAGGAAAGCTCTGTCGGCAAGGTCGCCCTTGATGAAAGTAGCTCTGTGGTCAACGGCTTCCTTGTGGCCTGTTATAAGAGAGTCAAAAATTGTGACCTGATGTCCGTGATTGAGAAGATACTCCGAACATGCACTGCCGATATAACCGGCACCTCCAGCGACAAATATTTTCATTCTGTCTTTTTCCTTTTTATTTTGTAATTGTATTTTCAAATTTAATATACTGTTCAATCATATTCTTGTACACCGATGCGACATAAGTATCCGGATGAATTATTTCCGAGGCCTTTGTGAACTTTTCCTCGAGTTCAGACCACGCAACGCCGCCACAGGCATTCGCGGCACGCATTGCGGCACCGAGAGCGGCTGAATCAGGCACAGAAATCTTCTCGACATCAGCCTGAAATACGTTTGCGATGATCTCACAGAGAATACGGCTTTTTGAAGCTCCTCCGGTAACACGGATGCGCTTGAAATCTTCACCTAACCATGCGGAGTGGATTTTCATGGACATGGCCTGAGCTTCCATGATAGCTCTCACGTAGGCAGCCGGATCGGCATCACCGGAAACGAAATTCAGAGCGCCGCTCATACGAACCCCTTCCTGCATGACAAGAGGAGTGATTTCCGGAATGTAGTAAGGAAGCATCAAATTGCCGTTGTTTCCGGCAGGAATGGCATAAGCGATGTTATCGAAAGTTTTGAAGTCAAGAGCAAAACGTTCTCTGACCTTTTCCCGGGCAAGCGATCCGTTTTTGAAGCAGATGAGACTCATGAAGCCGTCTGCGGGATTTCCGAAAACGTGACCGCAGCCGTCTGGATCAGTAACGGGTCTGGACATGGCGGCAAAGAATGTATCGCTGGTGCCGAGACTTATCACGGCGGTTCCGGGCTTGGAGGCTCCGGTTCCGATGAGACTGCACGGGTTGTCGCCAGACCAGAGATTGACCGGAATTCCTTCCTTCAATCCGTATTTTGTGAAGTAGCTGTGCAGTTTTCCGGCTATGGAAGAAGATTTTTTCACTGGCGGAAGTTTATTCAGGAGTCCCGGAGCAGTAAACTCCACGATATCCTTATCCCACGAAAGAGTTTTGAGATTCAGCAGGTTCATCCCGGCGCCATCGCCGAAATCTATGGGGGAATTTTCTCCGCAGAGCACAGAAGCAAGGAAGGAGCTCACAAGATGTATGACGGAAGTATTCGCATAAATCTCCGGACTTTTCTTCCATACTTTGCGTATCTGAGGGCCGGTAAAACGCTCAATCGCAGGAGAGCCGGTATCGGACTGAAGTCTTGATCCGAATCTTTCGGAGATTTCACGGACTTCCTCGCCGGTGGAGCTGTCCATCCAGATTGGAGACGTTTTCATCGCAAGTGTTGATTCAAGCTGAGGAATAAGTTCTTTTGAGGGATCGAGATTTTTCAGTTTATCAGTAAAGGATGAGTTAAGAAATACTGAGCCGTGCTGCTGGCCGGAACCGCTTATTCCCTCGACAAGAGAAAGCGGAGCGTTCTTCTGCTTCATTCTGGAGAAGAGCAGATCCATTGCAGCCAGCCACATCATGGGATCGGAATGCCTGACAAGAGGATCGGGATTTTCAAGAAATCCTGACGGGCAGCGGAACAGAGGAAGATCCGCACCGAAATTGAGTGATTCAGAATACAAAATCTTTCCGCTTGAGCTGTCGACTATCATCGCCTTCAGACTCTGAGTACTGCTGTCAAGGCCAAGATAAATTCCCATTTTTATTCCTGTCGCTTCTGGTCATCACGGTTTGAGAGAAAAGCCCCCAATGGGTATCCCCGATGAGGAACGATGAAATTGTTGAAAATCCGCCAAAAAAACGGCGGTTGAGTTCGGCGATGAAACTGTCTTCGTCAGGAAGAGGAAACGGAGCGAAAACATATTCAACAGTGTCCTTGAGCTGAGTCTCCTCCATTACAGCGATGAGACAGTCCTGACGGACACAGAGTCCGGTCACGATCATACGGCGCTGTCTTGCGCAAGCTTTGCTGAGTACCGAGGAAGCCTGTTCGGGATCCTCTATAATGTCGCTGTAATAAATCTTCAGTATACGGTTCATCTTCTGACACAACCAGCCTTCCGGCGCGGAATCCAGTAAAATTCTCCGGAAAGCAAAGCCGCCCAATTAATGGAGCCCGGACAGTTCATGTCCGGATTCCATTTCAGAAGCTTTGCTGATTCATAATTTTATGAATTCGCCGCGCTTATTTATAATATGTTTCCGAATTCGGAGAGGGGGCTGCGATTTTTCCGGATTTCACGGCAGCCGCGATCTCATCATCAGAAATATACGAGGCGGGATTAAGTTCTACAAGGCAGTTTTCCGGAACTTTCAGTCCGGCTTTGACAAGTTTGCGCTTGTCCTTGTCCGACATCATCTGACGGCAGCTCTCAACGGAGTCGACACCTGTAGGGTTCTTAGTCGGAGCAAATTCATCTTCGCGGGCGGCTTCGAGAATGACAGCCTTGGTCGCGAGCGGAAGAGCATCGAAAATAAAGGATTCGAGCTTGACCGCATTAATCTTTTCAGGACTGACCTTATTGCCGTTTTCATCGACAAAAGGAACTTTCTTGTCAGCTCTGTGCCAGGGCATGTTGAGCTTGCCGTCCGCAGTGAGGCGCTCGACAAAGCTGCGGCTGATGACGTGAATAGCAGGACTTCCTGCGATAAACTGAAGCGAGCCGTCCGCGTTTGTTTTTTCGGCAAGATTGTTCGGCATATCGCTGTATTCGATGATAATCATGCGTCCGGCTGACATGCAGAAGTTGCCGAGCTTTTCGAAGGGGCCTGTCTTGGAAAGCATGCGGCTGCTGATTTCGGACTTTTCAAAAGCGTGAATACCGACAAAGAGAGGACTCATGACCGGCACAATCGGATTGTCGATCTGGAAGTATGAAAGATATTCGACTCCGTCAGCCTTCATTTTTGCAAGAGCGCCGGACTTCTTGAGGGCAAGAAGAGTTCCGCCGTGTCCGTTGGGAGCAAGAGCCAGAGAATCTTCAGCACCGAGAAGAAGTTTGCCGTCAAGTCCGATAGCAGGCATGGTTCCCTGGGTAAAGAAAAATACCTGTGATTCTTCGAGTCCAAAGAAATTGTTCTTTTTGAAGAAATCCTTTGTTACCTGATCGTTAAGCACGCTTGTCATGATGTACCATGAAAGCTTTCTGCCATACTTTGCGCCTGTTCCGATGAGGGATTCGGCAAAATACTGGAAGAATGTCTTGTTTTTGACAGGACTGATCGGGTATGTTCCTTTCGGTCCGTCATAGCCGAGACGAGTTCCCTGGCCGCCGGCCACAGTAAGAGCGGCAACTTTACCTTCGGCTATCAGCTTTGCGCCTTCGGCTTCGGCTTTCTTATAAAGCTCTGCTGCTTTCGCGTCGGCGGGAACGAGCGGGAAAAACGGAGCGGGAGTAAGGTCGGAAGGAACCGCGGTTTCAGGCTTCTTAAGCACATAGTTCTTTATGAGTCCGTCAAGTTCATCCCAGTTGATTTCAGCGAGCTGTGCTTCGAGATTTTTTCTGCTTTCATCGCTTGTCTTTGAAAGCCAGGCGGCAAGGTGATCCTGATTGTGCTTTTTAAGAGTCTGAATGATGTCGGACATAATATCTCCTCTGAGGATTCTGCATGTTTTAATTTATCTTGCGGACAGACAGCTCTTTTTACGTGCCTGTCCGTTATTCTTATCACATACTGATAAAATAGCCCGTTTTTAGAAAAAACACAGAGGGGATTTTCTATTTTTTCATATAATAGTTGATGAGATCAGTATAAAGATTGGGTTTGTTTCTGAGAGCCTTCTGATACATTACATTGGCTGGAGCGCGAAGCTTCTGTTTCTTGTAATACTCCGCCATGAGGAAAGAGAAAAGCGCCTCATCCTGCCCCGGCGGAAGATTTTTCAAGAATTCGCGAGCTTCCTCGACCTTGATTTTCCCCAGCCAGAGCGAAGCAATAAGCGCATATGTTTTATTGGTCTGTGAATATTTCTGAATCAGGCGCGGAGCGAGACTCGCCAGACTTTTATCGTCGGAATACCAGTTGAGAAAGACCTTCCAGAATTCCGGAAAGTCATCGGAAGAAACCGGAACAAGCATAGCCTCGTTATCGCGTCCGGAAGAAAGAAGATAGATGAAATAAAGTTCTTTGGCCTTTCTTGGATAATTATCGAAATCATCCGGGGACAGTTTTCCATAAAGCATCTTGTGGCGCAAGGAGTAATATCTGTAGTCCTCACGGAGTTCAGGAATATTGTCCATAAAATTCAGACACTTCTGAGAACCTGCGGGATCAGGCAGTTCCTGAGCGACAGCCACTAGCTTGAGTAACGCAAGGCTTTCCGAAACGCCCTGTGACTTGAGCCACTCATTATAAGTCCTCAGAACAGTGGAGTAATCACCGGAATATATTTTCGCGGAAAGCAGAGCATTCATTATCTCGGAGCTGTCCGGAAAGGCCCGGAGCCCATCCTCACATATCGCGAGAGCCTTAGTCCAGTCGCGCTCCTGCAAATGTATCCTGTAAATGGACAGGTAAACATCGGGAATGAGGTCTGAGCGCAGACGTATTGATTCATCAAGATACTTTATGGAAGCCGGAACTCCGTCCAGCGATTTTGCATAGAAATAATTCGCGGCAGGCGATTCAGGATGAGCCTCAAGATGTTTGCCGAAGAAATCAACAGCCAGCTGCTTTTTGCCGTTTTCATTCATTGCGGCAAGTATCTTCATTGCAGTATCGCAATCCTCGGCGGATGACTTGAGAAGTTTTCCGGCCGCATCCTCTATTTTTTCATCAGTTACGTCCTTTTCTTTGAAAAGAGCAGTAAAAGCAGTCAATGCCTTTGCGCGTTCTTCGGAAAGCTTATTGAGTTCCGCAGGCTTTTCCTGAAGCGGCGCTGCGGGAGGAGGAGGCGGCTGTACGGGAGCCACGTCCTTAGGCTTGTGAATAAGTGGCGGCGGCTCGGCAATCAGTGTTACAGGAGCAGAAACCGGATCGGGAGCCGGAGGCGGCGGCGTTAGCGGCTTCTGAGCTTCAGGCGCAGTCGGCTGCGTCGGGGTTTCCGGGGCGGAAGGAGGCGGAATTTCATGCTGCTTCCCGGGAGCTTTAGCCTTTGGCGGCACAGGTGGCAGCGGTGCGGAACCGGAGGATGGCATCAGGAAGGAAATCAATGCCAGCACAAGACCGACAAAAAGCAGAAGTCCGACCATGGAAAGCGTAATGATCTTAAGCTTAGTGTTGTTCGGTGGATTATGAAAGTCGTCACGGCACAACTCAGCGGTTGCCGGAGCATGAAACTGAGGCGGAGGCGGGGGATCAGCGGTTTCGCCCGAATGGGAAAGCAGTTCGCCGTCAAACTTTTCAAAGGAAAAAGCATCTTTTTTGCCCTTG
>JAKJHH010000076.1:375-16334 GCA_022703965.1 Verrucomicrobiota bacterium | reverse complement strand
GATTTACTCCGGCTTCCGCAAAGGCAGGCATGAAGGAACCGAATTCATCGGGTTTCATGCCGAAGACTGTTTTGCCGTCAATAAGCTGCGGCATTCCTGCATTCGGCTTCGCAAAGAGCGGAACGGTGGCATAAGGCTTAAGCGATTTGATGACTTTCAGCATGTCGGCAGGGCCTGTCGAACAATTGCAGCCGAACGCGTCAATGCCGAGCGCCTGAAGAGTAATCAGGGATGAAACGGCAGTATTTCCGGTGAGAGTTCTGCCGTCCGAATTAAATGTCATGCTGACAATTACAGGAAGATCCGAGACCTCACGAATCGCGATTACAGCTGCTCTGGCTTCCTGAATATCCATCATAGTCTCGACGGCAAAGCCATCCACTCCGCCCTTGACGAGAGCGGAGGCCTGTTCCTTGAATATGTCGATAGCCTCGTCAATTGAAGTATCGCCGAAGGGGCTGATGAACTTGCCTGTAGGCGCGATATCGCCGAAAGCGAGTTTTCCTGGAACTGCGGATTTAGAGAGAGCAGCAAGCTGCATATTCATGGTCTCAAGAGAATTTTCGAGTCCGAATTCTGCCAATTTCACTCTGTTTGCGCCGAAGCTCGGGACATAAACGATGTCCGAGCCTGAATTACTGTAAGCGCCTTGAACGCCGCGGATGGCTTCGGGATTTTCAAGTATCCATTTTTCAGGACAGACTCCGGCGGGCATGCCTCTTTTGACAAGCTCCGTGCCGGTTGCACCGTCGAGTATAAGAATTTTCTGAGATAAAAGTTTTTTGAAATTCTTTCTTGTCATAGCCGTCATTCCTCCAAATCCTCGTTTTTCAATATTCCGGCAAAGGCCGTGACTGATTTTTCAGGTATCATGAAAAAGCGATCAGTCAAAATCATCCCCTGCTCACGGAGTTTCAGCAGATCGAAAAAGAGCTGCTGGTATTTTAAATTCAAATCCCCGTAGCCCGGGGAAAATCTTCTTTTCGTAACAAATTCCGCTCGTCTGGACAAACGCTGTTTAAGATATCTGACAAGCCAGTCCAGACAGGCATCGACAGTTTCGCCTGCAACCGCGTCATAAATCAACGACTCCGCGCCGCGCCCGGCCTGCATCAGTTCATCCCTGCGTTCCATGACAGGATTGCCGACCGTCGCCGCCATAAGCAGCAGTGCATGCGATCCCTTCAGAAACTCTGCCAGTGAACGACTTTCAATTGACAGCTCGTCCAGAAGCACGGACTCCCCTGTGAGTCTGAAATCAACTCTTCCCCAGCAGACGGTTTTCGAGCACAGAGAAAAAGCCTCTCTCGCAGTCCTGTCGAAGAATGCGGCCTGAGCTGGCTCAAGCGAAGAGTTTTTTACGGATTTGCCCAGTCTGGCATGTATTTCCTTTTCAGGAAACGCAAGCGGAATATTATTCAAACAACAAAAGTCCTGTACAATCATCCGTTTAAATTATATGCAAAGAGACATTCTTTCAAAATTTCATCGCTACAAAATGCAAAAAATGATTGCATGACAAAGTTCCTGTCCTATTTTATGAACATAAGGGGGGAAAAGGCTTATGAGTACAGAACAACTTATTTTTCAAATCGCTGAATATGAGGTGGAAATAGGAAACCTCTATGCCATATATGGAGCTCTCTTCAAGCAGAGTTCTCAGATATGGACAGAGCTTGCCGACCAGGAATTCCGTCATGGCGGAATCTTTCTATCGCTCAGATCTTCTGCTTCAGCCGTTCATATTCCTGACACCTCTTCCAAGGAAGTCCTCCTGGCCAACTCTACAAAATTCATCCGCAAAGAAAAAGAAAAGGCTCTAGCCGGTAAGACAGATGAATTCGCGGCTCTTGAACTTGCAATGCGCATTGAGTCCGGAATCTTTGAATCTAAGATACTTGATATCTTCAACGAAAGCCCGCCGGAAATCAAAAAGCGCCTAAAACCTGTTGCGGATGAAACAACAAGTCATCTTCAGAAGATAGTAAAGCGTCTGGAAGAAGTCAAAAACGCGCCGAAGCCTTCAATAAAAATCGGTGCTCCCCCCTCGGCAGAAATAGAGGAAGATGATGCACCGCCGCCTAAAAAGAAATAAGCGAAGTGACGTATCAGCTTGTCTCGCCCTGGCGGAAAACAGGCTCAAAGAAAAGCGATGATCCCGCTTTTAATTCTCCGGCTATATGGGCTTCGATAAACTTAAAAAGATTGCGCCCCAGCTCAATGTTATCAGGAGCCACCGTTGTAATCTTCATCAAGGCCGTTGATGCACTGAGATTCTTGGCAATTGAGATAATCGCCATCTCCTCCGGTATTTTGATTCCGATTCTGCAAGCCTCATTGACAGCTCCTGCGGCGTTGTAATCGGCAACAAAAATTATGGCAGTCGGCGGCTCCTTCATCTTCATCGCCGCCTTTAAAATCTGAGCTCCTGTATTCGCCGCGGCGCCTGAAAGGATTGCCTGCTGGTGCATCTGATAAGCCTCAGCTCCAGTCTCAGCTGGATAAGGCTCGGGAAATAAATGAATGAAATCTGATTCAGGATCAAAACCAAGCGAAGTTCCTTCATCCGCAAGAATCCGGCAAAAGCTCCTGTCATGTCCGTAATATGGAAAAGCCAGCGCTATACGACGATGTCCTTTCTCCTTAAGATGCTGCAAAGCAAGATGAAATGATTTATTCCAGTCCGTTGCAGCATTCGACACAAGATTTCCGGAGTCCTCGGTGGACTGGAAAAGTATCACAGGCGTTTCAGTCTTCAGTGCCAAGTGCAATGGTGACTCCACCGGCAAGTTTCTCCAGTCAAGCGACGAAACACGCAAAAGCAGACAGGAAACACGCTGTTTCAGCATTGAGAGAATCGCATTGTCTTCTCTTTCCCTATTGAATTCAGCGACAGCCACACTGAGCTCCCGTCCACATGAAGAACATTCGCGGAAAAGATTCTGCACTGTCTCGTTATAAAAAACCGACAAAGTCGGCACGACTACTCCTATAAAAGATGTCGAGGCCTTGTTCTCCCGAATGCGTCTGGCACTCTCGTTAGGAATATAGCCAAGCTCGGCAGCAGTTCGTTTTATGAGCTCACGAGTTTCCTCCTTTATGCTCCCCTTGCCCTTCAGGGCATAGGCAACAGTCGAGTAGTGGAGTCCAAGTTTTTCGGCGATATCATAAATTGTCGCGGACATTATTTCTTCCTTTTTCGAGCTTGCATATATAAGCGTCAGCCTGACTTGGAGAAAGAAAATAGAACCACGAAGGACACGAAGGGCACGAAGATTTCTTAATTATAAATCCGGAGTCCGGAAAACTTTTTTCAGACAAACGGCCGATCTCCCAAATGCTGCTGGAGAATACGGGATATCTTGCTCTTTAAAGCAAAAAGAGACGAATACATTACAAAAACTTGCCAATTTGTTCATATTCTAAGAAAAAAGCGATAGCGCATGTATCAAAGTTCTTCGTCGAATACAAATCCATTCTGCAATCTCTAATATCTCTCAGTTCTTTTGCTTTGCAGAGCATTCTCTAGCAAGATAACCTCAAAATATATCTTCATAAACTTCGTGTTCTTCGTGGTTGGTCTGTCTTCCAAAAACAACACTGACTCATTCGCTTGCATATCATATATTCTGGATGAGAGTTATTCAAGGCTCTTGACAAAATCAATGGATTGATTTATAATAAATCTATCGATTGATTTAACTTTCATAAGGAACTCTCATATGAAAATCAGACGAATATGCTTTCCCTCTCAAGAAACCTGCACCATCGAAGACTCCATGATTCCTGATCATCCCGGCCAAGGTGAAGTTCTGATGGAAACACTATCTTCACTCATAAGCCCCGGCACGGAACTCAATCTTTTTACAGGCCGCCACAGCGGAATTTCCGATCCGCAAAACAAATGGGCAAAATATCCCTTCTATCCCGGTTACGCCTCATGCGGAGAAGTCAAGGCTGTCGGAGAAGGAGTCACAGAATTCCGTAAAGGCATGAAAGTATTCTACACAATGCCGCACGCCTCGGCCTTAATCATTAAGGAAGAAGAGCTTATCAAAGTACCTGATGATGTTTCCGCAGAGGCCGCCTGCTTTGCCAAATTAATGTCAATTTCGATGAACGGTATCCGAGTCGCCGATATATCTCTCGGTGAAGGAACCGTCATATTCGGACAGGGACTGATAGGTCTTTTCGCCGCCGCCTTCGCCAAAATGTCAGGCGCATATCCGCTGGTCACTTGCGACACAAATCAGGAACGTCTGAAACTCTCGCTGAAAAGCGGAGCCGATCTTGTCATCAATCCGGCAACGGAAAATCTCGGCGAAATTCTGAAAGAACTCTCCATCTCAACAGCCATAGAAGCAAGCGGAGTCTCCGCGTTAATCCCGGAAGCCGCAAAAATTCTTCCGATGGGCGGCAAACTGATTCTTCTCGGCAGTCCTCACCAGAGCGTCAACATGAATTTCTACACAGATATCCATTGCCGTCAGATCTCAGTTATCGGTGCTCATGAAAACGGCTCACCGCTCAATCCGTCGCACCACTGTCCATGGACAAAGAAAAAGAACATTGAGCTATCTCTTGCTCTGATCTCGGAAGGCCGCATAAATCCTGAGCTCTATGTGACGGACAGAATTCCGGCAGATCAGGCGGCTGAACTTTACAGCAAGATAGCGGGACGCGATCCTAGGATTCTCGGCGCAATACTGGACTGGAAAAATCTTGCAAGTTCCACAACAAAAGCAATACTCGAAGAAGCAATGGCAGTCTGAAGGAGACGATTCATGAGAAAAAAAGTACGATTAGGCATTATCGGCATGGGCAACGCCGGAATGATGCACACAAAAAGCATAGTTTCCGGCATAATTCATGGAGCCGAACTCAAAGCTGTCTGCGACAGCTCCGAAAGACTGAAAGGACTTGACGGCGTAATTCCCCCGGATACCGACAGATTCGAAAGCTATGATGCCATGCTGGAATCACAGGTATGCGACGCAATCATCATCGCCACGCCTCATCCGAGTCATCCTGAACTCGCAGTCAAAGCTTTTGAATCAGGACATCATGTCTTCTGCGAAAAACCAGCTGGCGCAGACTGCCTCTCAGTCAGAAAAATGAACGAGGCCGCCGAAGTTTCCGGCAAGCTTTTTACAATGAACTTCAACCGTCGTCTTGAGCCCGTATATCTGAAGCTGAAAAATCTGATAGACTCAGGAGAAAGCGGACGCATAAGGCGCATCCAGTGGACAAGCACCGACTGGTTCAGAACCGACGCCTATTACGCCTCGGCTCCCTGGCGCGGCACATGGAGCGGTGAATCCGGAGGCGTACTTCTCAATCAGTGCGTTCACATACTGGATCTCTGGCAGTCAATATTCAAAATGCCGGAACGTCTCACCGGCTTCTGCAAATTCGGCAAATATCATGACATCGAAGTTGAGGACGAAGCAACCGCCGTCATGGAGTACAAAGGCGGAATCACAGGCAGCTTCATAGCCTCAAGCGGAGAATCTCCCGGCACTAATAGAATCGAACTCGCCTGTGATAACGGACGTATCGTCGTTCAGGATAAGAAAATCATCTTCAACAAGACGCGGATTCCGCTTTCCAAGTTCAACCGAACCTGCGAAAACGCCTTTTCCGAGCCTGAAATATGGAACAGCGAAATCCCGATATCTGGACAAACCGATGTTTCCTCAAACATCCTGCGCAATTTCATTGAGGCGATCCAAGGAAAGACACATCTGATTGTCGACGGAAAGGAAGGACTGAAAAGCCAGATGCTCGCCAATGCAATCCTGCTCTCAAGCTGGACCGGCGAAACAGTAAGACTGCCCTTCGACGAAGTTCGCTATAAGGAAATTCTGGACGCAAAGTCCAGAACAGTGAAGATAAATAAACCTCAAAGTAGCGGCAAAGTATTCGATCTTTCAGACTCTTTTAAGTGAAATCAGATCACTGTCATCCCATAGTCAATTGAAAAAACGACTAAAACAGCTTGCTCTGAGCTTAAAATGAGAAGCATCTGGGAAACATAAAAATTGGAATTGGGTATTTCCTGAACACGCGGCGGAGTGGAGAAATATCGCTCTTCCGCCGCTCGGCGGGCAGGAATGAATTCCTGCACTCTGTTAAAATGCTTCGCATTTTACTTTCTTATGGGATGGCTGTGAAATCAAATAAAGAGCTCAAAGCCGAAAGACGCTGAGCAACTCAGCGTCTTTTCTTTTTCGGGGGAGTGAAGTTGCTGCCGCGATTCATTTTGGCGCGGAGCTCGGCAGGATTGCCCGAGAAATTCATATTTCCCGACATCAGACGGCTTACCAGACTTGTCTTCTTCATCATCTTGCGCATGCCGGTAAACTGCTTGATAAGCTGAGCAACCTGCTCTATGCTTGTGCCGCTTCCTTTTGCAATGCGCTTACGTCTGTTGAAGTCGATGAGTTCGGGCTCTTCACGTTCAGGCTTGGTCATCGAGCATATGATAGCTTCCATCGAAGCAAACTCCTTCATATTGATCTTTGCGGAACCAAGCATGCTGCTTCCGCCCGGAAGCATCTTGAGAATTGACTCTATACCGCCCATCTTCTTCATCTGGCGGAGCTGTGAAAGGAAGTCATTGAAGTCGAATTCATTTTTCTTGAGCTTTTCCTGAAGCTTTTCAGCTTCCTGACGGTCAATTTCCTCGGCTGCCTTTTCGACAAGGGAGACGATATCGCCCATGCCGAGAATTCTGGACGCCATTCTGTCCGGGAAAAATGTTTCGATTTCATCAATTTTTTCACCGGTACCGACAAACTTGATCGGACAGCCTGTAACCTTGCGGACTGAAAGTGCCGCACCGCCTCGGGCATCGCCGTCGAGCTTGGTAAGAATTATACCTGTGATATTGAGAGCTTTATGGAAGTGATCGGCAACAGAAACAGCTTCCTGACCGAGAGCGGCATCGGCAACGAGAAGAATTTCAGTAGCGCCGCTTATCTGTTTGACCTGTACAAGTTCCTGAACCATCGGAACGTCAATCTGAAGACGTCCGGCGGTGTCGATGATGACCGTATCAATCGCCTCGCGTCTGGCTCTGTCGAGAGCTCCGGCTGCGATTGCCGGAACGTTAGGATTTCCTCTGTCTGCATAGACCGGAACGGCGATGTCCTTACCAAGAATTTCGAGCTGATCTATAGCGGCCGGACGATACACGTCGGCGGCTACCAGCATGACCTTGCGTCCCTTTTTCTTGAGGAGAGCCGCAAGCTTGGCTGAACTTGTCGTTTTACCTGAACCGTGAAGTCCTGTCATCATGATGACCGACGGAGAACCGCCGAGATTCAAAGGAGCTTCCGATTCGCCCATGAGAGCCACAAGACGGTCGTAAACTATCTTAACCGCCATCTGGCCGGGAGTTACGCTGCGGAGCACCGCTTCGCCAAGACAGTCCTGCTTGACGTCGGCTATAAAGCCTTCGACAATCGTACTGTTGACGTCCGCCTCAAGTAGAGCGGTTCGGATATCATCCATTGCGCCGGCAATGTTCTGTTCGCTGATGCGCGCCTGACCGCGCAGTTTTTTCAGCGCGTCCTGAAGTTTATCTGTCAGATTATTGAACATAAGAAGAACAGTCTCCTTGTAAAAACCCGGTCTCTACGGTTATATTTTATATCTGTATTGTTTTATAGCCAACTCGTTAATGTAAGCCGGAACAGTACAGATTTCCAATTAGCGAAACCAACAAAAAGGATGAAAAAATGCGTAGCGACACAGTCAAAAAAGGTTTTGAGAGAGCCCCTCACCGCTCATTACTCCACGCGACCGGAGTCAAGAAAGGGGATTTTTCCAAGCCTTTCATCGCAGTCTGCAACTCATACACCAACGTTGTTCCAGGACATTGTCACCTTGACAAAGTCGGCAAACTCATATGTAAAGAGATCATCAAAGCCGGCGGCGTTCCCTTTGAATTCAATACCATCGCCATCTGCGACGGCATCGCAATGGGACACTCCGGAATGAAATATTCTCTTCCCAGCCGCGAACTCATTGCCGACACCGTCGAGTCAATGGTCAACGCCCACAAGTTCGATGCCATGATCTGCATCCCGAACTGCGACAAAATCACTCCCGGTATGCTCATGGCCGCAATGCGCCTCAACATACCGACTCTTTTCGCCTCGGGCGGCCCTATGGCGGCCGGTAAAATGCCCGACGGCTCAGCATGCGACCTCATCACAATCTTTGAAGGCGTCGCCGCTCTCAAGTCAGGCAAAATCAACGAGGAACAGCTCGATAAGCTCGAAGAAGAAGGCTGCCCCACATGCGGCTCCTGCTCCGGCATGTTCACAGCCAACAGCATGAACTGTCTGCTCGAAGCCATCGGACTCGGACTCCCCGGCAACGGCACAATCCTCGCCATCTCGCCGGAAAGAAAGAAGCTCTGGAAGAAGGCCGCCAAGAGAATCGTCGAAATGGCTCTTGCCAACGGCCCCCTCCCCCGCGACATCGCTACAGACGTCGCCTTCGAAAACGCCCTCACTCTTGACATGGCTATGGGCGGAAGCTCGAACACTGTTCTCCACACCCTCGCGATCGCTCACGAGGCAGGCGCAAAGTTCAACCTCAAAACTATCGACGAAATCAGCAAGAGAACTCCGAACATCTGCAAAGTCTCCCCCTCAAGCAAATTCCATATTGAGGACGTCGATGCCGTCGGTGGCATAAGCGCCATCCTGAAGGAAATATCAAAACTCCCCGGCGGACTTAACCTCAAGGCTCCTACAGTTACAGGCAAGAGCATCGGCGCAAATATAAAGAACGCTCCTGCTCCGGACGGAACTGTCATCCGTAGCCTCGAAAACCCGTACAGCAAGGATGGCGGACTCGCAATCCTCTTCGGCAATCTCGCTGAAAAGGGATGCGTTGTCAAAGCAGCAGGCGTTGCGCCTCAGATGCTCAAACATCGCGGCCCCGCAGTCATCTTTGAAAGCCAGGAAGAAGCCTGCGAAGGCATCCTCGCCGGAAAGATCAAGGAAGGCGATGTCGTCATCATCCGCTACGAAGGCCCCAAGGGCGGCCCCGGCATGCAGGAAATGCTCGCTCCGACAAGCTACATCATGGGACGCGGTCTCGGTGAGAAAGTCGCTCTGATTACGGACGGCAGATTCAGCGGCGGCACACGCGGCGCCTGTATCGGACACGTCAGCCCCGAGGCGGCAGCTGGAGGAATCATCGGACTCGTCAAGGACGGCGATATGATCGCAATCGACATCCCGAACCGCAGCATACAGCTCGAAGTTTCGGACGATGAACTTGCCAAGCGCCGTGCGGTCTGGACAAAGCCCGAGCCGAAGATCAAATCCGGCTGGCTCGCCCGCTACGCTGCTCTTGCCACCAGCGCAGACACAGGCGGAGTCCTTTCCGTCAAATAATCGCTTCTCCAAAGCCGATTCAAAGCCGTTCCGCAAGGAGCGGCTTTTTTTATAATCTTAAGAAATCGTTTTCAATACGTAACAATACGAATTAAGAGACCGATTCCAAACATATGCAATCGTTTTCTCAAACGATAAATAGTCCACTATAGCACTGCATTGCAAGAGAATACAGCAATACAGCATTGAAAAAATCAAACAAAGCCTTGACTTATTCTTGCTTTGAATTATTATAAGAGCAGGGAGACTTTTAGATATCGAGCGGGGGGATGATTTTCCTATGACTTTCCTTGAATGGCTGATCCTCCAACAAGAACGAGACGACGTCATCGGCATTTACAGCCGTGCCGTACTTGATGACTTTTCCAAAGGCAATCTCTGCCATCTTGTTGATTCAGCCTGTGAAAGTTCCTTCCGCAACACCGGAATCGAAACTTTTGAGCACTACTGCAAACAGTCTGGACTTCCACTTGAAACCGTCAATCTTCTTATGCTCGGAAATGCGATGTCCGCGCTTGAATACAATGTCAAACTTCTCTCGTCCGAAATACAGGGGCATTCTCCGCTTAATCTTGAGCAGGAAAAATCCGTAAAAGCCAAGATTGTGACTATCTGCGAATTCATCCCCGGAGTCCTGCAGGACATAGATTCCGAAATGCGTTCCCGCGAAATCTAGGCAGGCGTGACGCCTGCACCCAAGCATTGCGGCTCAACTGCGTTTGCCGCCAAAAACAATCCAGTCCATCTTGTCCATAACGTCCATCCTGTCCATATCACGCACAGGACAAGTGTCCAGCTTGCATTCTCTTTCAAGGATTCTAATTCTCCCGGATTGATTTTTAGCGAATCTTCGAATAGCTTATTGAAATTTATCGGAGGACAAATCAATGAATTCACAAAGAAAAACATATAAAACATCCGGCACATGCTCGCAGAGCATATCTTATTCCTTGGAAGACGGCAAGCTGAAAAACGTCAGTTTTGAATCCGGCTGTCACGGCAACCTGCAAGGCATCGCCAAGCTTGTAGAAGGCATGGACGCCAAGGAAGTTCACAAACGCCTAAAAGGCATTAAGTGCTGTGACAAGGCAAGCTCCTGTCCCGACCAGCTAGCAAAAGCCTTGGAGAAACACGGCCTGATTTGAGCATTTAAAAATGGGATAAAAACAAACATCCACTCTAGAAAACTTATATATTTTATCAGCGATTACATTTACAAGAAGAGCTTTATTGAATGAAATAAGATTAGGAGTCATTTTTCACATGGAACTTACTATCGCAATTATTGGAGCAATCGTTTCAATCGTAATTTCATCAACGGGTGCATATCTGAGCGTTCGCAATAGCATTATTCTTGAGCAAAGAAAATCTAGAGAAAACCTGTACGTGGATTATATAGAAAGTCTTCAAGAATGGTCTTGTAACGCGAGCGACCGTGGTAAAAAGAAGCACTATCTTCGCTGTCGCCCAAACTACTTTTGCTTGCCAGTGAGAATACGGTTAAAGCTATGGAGGAATTCGAAAAAAAAGATAAATTATCTCTAGGGAATTCCTCTAATAACAATCCATTTCTCAATTTTCTGAAATCAGCTAGGCTGGATTTGAAAATTAAGGATAAGAATTTTCCGAATGTTTTCATTAAAGTAAGCGATGAGTAAGTCAGTTGGCAACTTGGGGTCAGGGCGAATCTTTTAAGCTGTAAATAGCTTCAATAAATTGCAACTTGGGGTTTGTTCCCACTTTGGGGCAAAGCTTAATGGATCACTCTGACGTAGAGCGTTTCTGCTGGGCGACAACACAAGAAGAATTCACACCGCTCTGGAAAACTGCCGGACTCCAAATGAAGCTTTTTCCGGAATTTGTATCCTGCAATAAAAGTTCTATGATAGAAACTGAGTCATTACAGCAATCCTTCTGAAAATCAGTCCAGCCGTAAGGCCTAAGCACAATTCGGATCCGCCCCCAAATATTCGCCACGAATGCTCAACGACCCGTTATATCAGTGAACGAGAAGTTGCTTATCTCCATTGTCGTCCCAGAGTACGTCGTTCCATCGGCCCCCCTGTAGTCGTGAAAGAGAATGTTGCCGATACGCTGAGTTGTGCCGCCGCCGCTTGTCCCCTCGGAGGACCACCAATCTCCGAATGAGAAGTTGCCAACCTGAACACGGCAACCAGAGAGACTGACTCCGGTGGTCGAGTAGAAGTCGTCGAAAGCGACTGTGCCGAAATCGAGGGAAGTCCCGTGTACGGCGTTTCCCGAGGTGGAGATAAGGTCATAGAACGTCATCTTTCCGAAGCGCATTGCTGTACCTGAGGCGGTAACGTCCCCCGATACATCGATCTGGGTCAGTCGAGAGGAGAAGTCCGACAGCCATGCCGATGATCGTGAGTTTCGGAATGTACCAGCCCTAAGGGATCCACGATCGTCTGGGTAGACGTAGAGATCCACGGGCTGAAGAGATCTATCGTAAAAATAAACAACCCCCTCTTGTTCGACACCGTAGAGATCGCCGAGCTCAGGATCGGTCATCGAGAAGATGCCTGTAAAAGCCTTGTCCTCATCGTAATACAGGCGAATGTCTCCCACGGAATGATGATACTTCACAGCTCGCTGGGCTACTATTTTTGGTGACAAGGCATTGAGCTGTCCTGAGTTCGAAAGTTCGACGACCCGACTAGTTGCGAGAGAAATAGTCACCGAGCTCAGACCGTAGCGCCAAACCTCGTATCCCAAGGCTGGATAGAGGTTAATGTCAGTCGGAGTTCCTTGGAGCCTAAGTACGTCGTCCTTGTGCGATCCTTGCGTGAACTGTTGGACTGTGGTAACGTTTACTCCTGGCTTGAGCACCACCTTGAGGTTCCCCGAGTTGTCCCATTTGATTACGCGCAAGTCCCGCATGGAGATAGTCACCGAGCTCAGGCCGTAGCGCCAAATCTCGTATCCCAAGGCTGGATAAAGGTTAATGTCAGTCGGAGTTCCTTGCACGCGACGAACTTCATCGCGAGTTGAACCGAGCGTGAATGTGGTTTGGGACCACGCATGGCAGGGGAAGGAGAACAGGATAAGAACCCAGATGGACGTACTCAGGGTCATTCGACTCAGCCCCAATCTTTTTTGCTGTAATACCCAACCCAATAAAGATCTTATATTATTTTTACTATCTTTGACTACGCTCACCATCTTAGTTTTTTCCTACCCCAAAGCTTATGTTTACAAGTCCCGAATCAGATGTACGCATTTTTTGTTATCTCAGAAAACTTTTGCCAATGCCATCTTTAATACCTTTATATCATGTTTATAGATTTTTTTCAAACTCATATCGCAAAAACTATATGGCAACTTGGGATCAGGGTCAACTTGTGGTCAAGGCTAATCTTTTAAGTTGCAAGTAGTCCTGAGCAAAAACATAATACAAATTTCTTGAAATACTTCTTAATCAGCTATACTATTAATGTGTTATTTTTTGAACTGAACCAAGACAGCCCCCTGCCTAACTATTAAGGAAAAGCCATGAAAGCATTGACTATATCAATCTTGTTTTTGCTCGCTATCGGATGGATAAATGCCCGAGATATTACTGATATAAATGGAGTTGTGTATGAGAATGTCTCAATTAGCAAAAAGACGCCTGTTGGAATAGAGATAACATATGAAAAGGGCATCAAATTTCTCCCCTTTGTGATTTTACCAAATGACGTGCAGGTTGAGTTTGGATATGACAAAGAAAAAGCTAAGCAATATTTAGAAGATCAGGAAACCGAAAAACAAAAATACCTGAAAAAACTTGAAGAAAAAGCTGCTCAACTGAAACAAGAACTTGATGAGCGAAATAAGAGACTGGCTCAATTCGGAATTTTATATATTGTAACAGGTCGAGAAATGAGGACAGAAAAAGATGCATTAATGCATTTGGTTCAATTGAATTTGAAAGAGGGAGATATTCTGTTAGGAGATGATAAGAGCATATATCATGACAAATATAAATTCAATGTAGCACGATCTAAAGTCACTTTATTGTCAAGTTATCTGACAGATTTGAGCACAGCGAATGAGGCTTCACTTGGCAAGATTAATAATATGAAACAGCAATTGAGTGCTCTTCATGCCCGTATAATAGATTTGGATGATAAGTTTTTTGAAGCAATCGGAAGCTCTAGGTCAGGAACCGTATATGATCAATATGGTTTTATCATCGCAAGGTATCAGGAGAATGTAACGCCTGTAAATGCGGTTATCATAGCCAAAGAGCGTAACAGGTTAATTCAAAATTGGATAGGAATACATCAGGCAATGATTTTAGAGGAAGACTCATACACAAAAGCAGTTGTTTTATATAAAAAATTGCAACTCAAGTATGATGAGTTTGAAAATTCTAAGACAAAAATCTCAGCTATAAAAGAATAAAGACAACTTGGGGTTAAACAACTTGGGGTCAGTGCGAATCTTTTAAGGGCAACTTGGGGTCAGGGCGAATCTTTTAACCTGCAAACATATTGAATCGGCAACTTGGGGTCAGGGCGAATCTTTTAAATTGCAACTAGCTTTAATAAAAGATAATACAATATAATTAAAACACTTGACTCTTGCTTGAAAATTAATTTTTAAGACCTGAAAAGATAAATAAGGCTCCAAGCGAAGGCTTGATATAGCAATTATGTTCTGCGGCTGATGCGATAAGCTCTCCGAGAGGTGTCTTAGTACTGATGTTTTGTGCGCTACGGCTTTGAAAAACGGGGAATATCGGAATAGATTTCATGCACAAACAGAGAGGCTGTATGAAATCCAGTGATTCCGTAATACCTGTTGAGCGTATTGAAAGCAAGATTTATTATATCAGAGAAACCAAGGTAATGCTTGCGTCTGACCTTGCCGATTTATATGAAGTCTCAGTAAGCCATTGAATCAGGCTGTAAAACGTAACATAGAGCGTTTTCCACCTAATTTCATGTTTCAGCTTGACAATAAAGAACTTGCAAACTTGAAATCACAAATTGTGATTTCAAGTTCAGGTCACGGAGGTAGCAGAAGAAACCCATATGTTTTTACGGAGCAAGGCGTAGCCATGCTTTCGAGCGTACTTAAGAGCAAAAGAGCCATACAGGTAAACATTGCCATAATGAACACCTTTGTCCGTATGCGCGAGATGTTGCTGTCGAATGCAAAACTTGCCGCACAGCTTAAGGATATCGAAGAACGCATGGATACACAGGAAATAAATACCATTCTCCTCATGGATAAGCTACGCAGCATTGAAGGCAAACTTATAAAGTCGATCAAGGAAGGCGAAAGCAAAAAGATCGGCTTTAAATAAACTGCTCCTTCTCGGAGCAGACATGCTAAATTAATCATCCTATTGCAACTCGAAAATCTGGGCTTGAAAATTATTTTCTCTACTATATTTTAGACTGTAGCTTTATTCAGAAGGACAAATCCCGGCACTGAGTTTTCCGGCAAGCCAAGAGAAGGATAATTTACTATGCAATATAGAAAAGTTCCGAAAAACGGCGATATGCTTTCAATCCTGGGCTTCGGCTGCATGCGCTTTCCGATGAAGGACAACGCAATCGACGAAGAACGAGCAATCCGGCAGATACGCTACGCAATAGATCACGGAGTCAATTATCTGGATACCGCATGGCCTTATCACGGGGGAGCAAGCGAAATCATAGTCGGCAAAGCCCTCAAAGACGGATATCGGGAAAAGGTCAAACTTGCCACAAAACTGCCCTCGTGGATGATCAAGACTCGCGCAGATATGGATCGCTATCTGAATAAGCAGCTCGAAAAACTGGACACGGATCATATCGACTACTACCTTCTGCATGCGCTAAACGGACCTGTATGGGATAACATGAAAAGCCTCGGAGCGCTGGACTTCCTTGAGTCCGCCATGAAAGACGGACGCATTGTCAATCCCGGCTTTTCCTATCATGGACTTGCCGAGGACTTCACTCGCATCATTGATGAATATCCCTGGACATTCTGCCAGATACAGTTCAACTATCTCGACCGCAAATATCAGGCCGGTCTCTCCGGCTTGAAATACGCGGCATCAAAGAACATTGCAGTAATAATCATGGAACCACTTCGCGGAGGCAATATCGGACTTGCCGAACCGCCGCCGAAAATCGCTGATATATGGAAGGAATCGCCAATTAAACGCAGTCCTGCCGAATGGGGACTGCGCTGGATATGGAATTTTCCTGAAGTGACAGTCATACTTTCCGGCATGAACGAAGAGACTCACATTGATGAAAATATTGCCGCCGCCAATGCGATAAGAGCCGGAGAATTCAGTCAGTCCGACCTTGCGATTGTCGACCGTGTCGCCGCAAAATATCGTTAGCTCATGAAAGTAGGCTGCACCGAATGCGGCTACTGTATGCCCTGCCCTTCCAACGTCATGATTCCGATATGCTTCGAGGAGTACAATAAAGTTCATCTTTTCGGCAAAGTGGAAGAGGGTAAATTCCGTTATGCGCTCAGAATGAGCGGCGAAATAACGGATGGAGTCCCAGGCTTCGCCTCGCAATGTGTCCG
>JAKJHH010000076.1:0-365 GCA_022703965.1 Verrucomicrobiota bacterium | reverse complement strand
CGGTGCCTGCGTAGAACATTGTCCACAGCAGATCCCGATTCCCGACGTACTTGCTCAAGTCGCCGCCGAACTCGAGGATTCAGCTATGCCAGCCCGAATCGAAGCCGCGAAAAAAATCTTCAAAGTCGAAGTCAAATAAAATGGAAAATGAGCAGCTTTAAGCAAAAAAGAAGCGGATTTTTCAGATCCGCTTCTTTAGTTTAAGTCTGGCGCAAGTGAGTTTTACTTCGACAAATCAACGGGACTGTCATCAGGAATGCCATAGACGGTAAGATCATAATTATTGTATACCGTCAAGACATTAAGCCTGTGATAGTCAGCGTAGACAAGTTCTTTGAACTTGGCTTGCTTAAGAATTTCCTCTG
>JAKJHH010000075.1:333-16527 GCA_022703965.1 Verrucomicrobiota bacterium | reverse complement strand
CTTGGGTGAAGGTCTACAGACCTTCTTTGCTTGCGGCTATGTCGCGTTGTAGCTAGAAAACTAAACTGACGCATTACTTGGATGATACTTTTTATTTTTCGGTGTTGATGTGGATTTGCGAGTAGATTTTTCTGTAACGCAAGGGTGAATTTCCACAGAGACGGCGGAAGATTCTCCGGAAATATACGGTGTCGGAAAAGCCGCAGCGACGGGCTGTTTCGTCGATATTCAGGCCTGAGCTGGTCAGAAGCTTTCTTGCTTCGTTTATGCGGCGTTCGTGGATTAAATCGGTGAGAGTTTGTCCGCAGGTACTTTTGAAAACTCTGCCGAGATAATCGGGATTAAGTCCAAGCTTTTCGGCAATACTTGAGGCAGATAGGCTTGGACTGTGAAATTCTAGTTCAATTATTTTTATAGCGCTCGAGGCTATTCCTGAACGGACTTTCAAAGGATTCTGTATGCTAATTTCATGTAGAATCAGACTCATCAAAAGAATGCCGTCCATTCCTTTGGAGCGACCTTGTTCCTGTGAGCTCAGGAAGAAGCGGCAGAGTTCTGTCATGCGTCCCGGATTCTGCAGTGAAGAGATTTGCGGAATGTTCAGACAAAGTCTTTCTTCGCTATTGTCCTCAAGTTTAAAATGAAGCCAGTAAAAGGACAAGTCGTCGGGATAATCCGCAAGTCCGCCGTGCTTTTTTCCCGGGTGGAGCAGAAGGGCATCACCGGGATGCAGTTCAAATTCTTTTTTCTCCTCGAAGATCTTCAGTATTCCGGATACAGTGTAGATGATTTCATAGGAGTCTATCACGCGTGTCGGATGAGTCCCCTTGCCGGAAGAGATAAAAAGACCTCCGTTGCAGGGGATTATCGGTATTTTCATGCCTATGTTTAAATTATCCATAGAGATAGTTTAAGTTGATTAAAAAATATTTAAAGTCGGAATTGTCCTTTTTTTATAGGTTTTTATCCTCTGGTTTAAGTCGCTTGAATACTGTATAATTTAGTCAGCAGATAAAAAGGAGCTTAAGATGTCCGCTTCAAAATGGCTTAAATATGATGGAAATCCGATACTCGGTAAAGACTACGGAACATGTTTCGACGCAACAGTTCTGGAGGAAAACGGAGTCTACAGGCTCTATTTCTCGTGGCGTCCGAAAAAATCAATTGCCTTTGTGGAAAGCAAGGACGGCGTACACTGGTCTGAGCCGGTGATTGTTCTTGAACCTGTAGAGACTGAGGCGCACTGGCAGGATGACCTCAATCGTCAGGTTGTAGTCAAAAAGGACGGAAAGTATCACATGTGGTACTCCTCTCAGAAGCGAGAGGGCGGTAAGGGCATGTATACTCATTCATGGATATTTTACGCTAAGAGCGATGACGGAATCAAGTGGGAGCGTCGTCTGGAGCCGGTTCTTTCAGGCGGGACGGCAGACTGGGATCATAATGGGGTTATGTCTGCCCACGTAATATGGGATCAGGATGCGCAAATATTCAAAATGTGGTACTCGGGACTTCCTTCAGTGATTTTGCATCATGGCGAACCTAACTGCATCGCTTACGCTGAAAGCAAAGATGGAATAAACTGGAATCAGTTTTCTTCCAATCCTGTGCTCAGACCTGTGGCTGGCTCAAATTGGGAGTCGCATAAGGTTGCCGGATGCTGGGTTCTCAAGAAGGATTCCTGGTATTACATCTTTTATATAGGATTCCGCAATGAGGATATGGCGTCTATCGGAGTTGCACGCTCGAAAAATGGAATCAGCAACTGGGAGAAATGTCCTGAGAATCCGATCGTTGAACCTCTTGACCGAAACGCGTGGGACGGAGACGCATGTTACAAGCCGAGTCTTGCATACGACGGGAAGCGCTGGCTTCTCTGGTACAACGGACGCAAAGGACACTTTGAGCAGATTGGCATGGCTGTCAGAAACGAAGAATCTTTCGGATTTTGAGTTAATATAAAAGGAAAGTATTTATGAAGAGCATACCGTTTACAAAAGTAGAAATTAATGATTCTCTCTGGAAAAAAGTCATGGATGTCAACAGGACTTCCGTGCTGCCTTTCGAGTACGAGCAGTGCCGCAAAACAGGACGTATCGATGTCTGGAAGCTAAAATGGAAAAAAGTTGAAAATGGATGTCCGCATATTTTCTGGGACTCCGATCTGGCAAAGTGGATCGAGGCTGCTGCATATACTCTCATGCTCACGCCCGACAAGGCTCTTGAAAAGCAGATCGACGATATCGTAGACATGATGGAAAAAGCTCAGATGCCGGACGGATATCTCAATAGCTATTTTATCTCTGTTGAGCCTGAAAATCGCTGGACGAATCTCAAGGACAGACACGAACTTTATTGCGCCGGACATCTTATGGAAGCTGCCGTTGCCTATTTTCAGGCTACAGGAAAGCGTAAATTCCTCGATATCATTTGTCGTTTCGCGGACTGCATTGACAGGACTTTCGGACGTGAAAAGGGAAAGAAACGCGGTTATTGCGGACATGAGGAAATCGAGTTGGCTCTCGTAAAACTTTATAAAGCCACGGGCGAAAAAAGATATTTGAATCTTGCCAAGTATTTTGTCGATGAGCGCGGACAGTCTCCTAACTACTTTGATGTAGAGCTCGAGAAACTAGCAATAAAGCCGAACAACTATGGACGCGGTCACGAGTATTATCAGGCAAAAGTCCCTGTCCGTGAGCAGACCGAGGCCGAAGGTCATTCCGTCCGTGCCTGCTATTTGTACACCGGCATGGCGGATGTCGCCGCTGAAACAGGCGACAAGTCACTTCTTGAGGCTTGCCGCAAACTTTGGCAGAGTATCGTCAAAAAACGCATGTATCTGACAGGCGGTATCGGTTCCGCCCGTGACAGCGAACGTTTCAGTTTCGACTACGATCTGCCGAATGCCGAGGCTTACGCGGAAACATGTGCGGCAATTGCTCTTTTCTTCTTTGCCCACAGAATGCTTCATGCCGACAATAATTCCGAATATGCCGACATCATGGAAACTCTTCTTTACAATGGTATCATGTCCGGGATTTCGACTGACGGCAAGAGTTACTTCTATGAAAATCCGCTTCAAGTTCTGCCTGAAAAAACAAAATTCTACCGCTACAACCACGGCAGTGGTGATTGCTTCGCTTGGAGATTATCTCTATTCAGTTTCGGAAAACGAGCTCAGGCTTAATCTCTACGCCGGAAGCGTTACCGAGGCTGTTCTCGGCGGAGTCAAAACAAAATTTGTACAGACTACATCCTATCCCTGGGATGAGACTGTTACGCTGAAAGTTTCCCCTGAAAAAGCAGCATCCTTTGCGGTTCTCTTCAGGCTTCCGTCATGGTGTCGCAAGGCATCAATGAAAGTCAACGGGAAGAACTTCAAATTCGCCGACAAGATAAAGGACGGCTTCATCAGAATTGAGCGGGTATGGAAAAAAGGAGATACAGTTGAGTTCAATATGTCCATGCCTGTTGAATTCATCTATGCGCATCCCTGCGTAGTTGCCGACAGCGGCAAGGCGGCAGTGCAGCGTGGGCCTGTTGTTTACTGCTTCGAGGAAGCCGACAACGGAAAGAATCTTTCTGCTCTTTTCCTTGATACACGCAAAAAAGCTGAGCTGAGTTCCTTCAAGGTCGATTACATTAAAGTTCCGGCAATAAAACTGGAGGCGGAACGTCTTTCATTGAAGGGCTGGGAAAATAGTCTCTACTCCAATTCACGTCCTGAATTTGAGAAGGCTGAGCTCAAAGCAATTCCTTATTTCCTCTGGGCGCAACCCCCCCGCCATTCTTATGATTCAGGAGTTTTTCCCTGACAGAGAACTTCCAGATTTTTGAGGTAATCTGAACTTTTGTTTTCCCTTCTTTCTTCGAGAATGCGCAATGTATTTGTGATCAGTTCGCAATGAGCTTCACAGGTGAATATATTGCGCATTCCCATTAGCTGTTGAATAGAGTCTCTGCTCTTCCAGTCGGTCGGATAAAACTCTTTTCCAAGGGCGGAGAAATATCCTTTGATTCCGCGCATGCACCATGCGTCAAAATATGCCTTGATTTCCTCTTCGCTGAGAATTATTTCTGATATGTATTCCATGTATTTCATAAACTCATCAAGCTCAGTTCCGGCAAGCAGTCTTATGTAATTTTCCGATTGACTGTAATTAATCGGGATTATCTCAATTTCCGCGACGCTGTTTCCGCTGAAGCCCAGCTTGCTCATGTAACCGTAATTCCAGTTATAGCCTGAATACTCTGCTTGGCTGTCAAAGAGAAAATTTCCCAGGCTGTAGACAATCGGAATCTCATGGTATATTTCGATTCCCTGAGGACAATGAGTGTGTCCGGCGATGACTGCGCTTGCGCCTGCGTCCGCAAAAGCGCGGCAGAGTTCAACGACTCTAGGGGACGGGAGCGGATTGTATTCATTGCCTCCGTGATACATGACGATTGTGATATCCGCAAGTTCGGCTGTTTCCTTGATTTTCGCAATGTTTTTCAATATGCGCAAGGGATTTGAACCTGCCTTGCTTGCAGAGGCTGTACCGAATTCATTTTCAGTGATGCCGATAAAGGCGATTTTCTTTTTGTTCACCGTGAAAAACTCAGCTTTTGAAGCGGTTTCCAGATCGACTCCGGCTCCAAAATGTTTTATGCCTGAAGCGTCCAGATGTCTCAATGTTTCTTTCACTGCGTCCGGACCGTAGTCACCTATATGATTATTGGCGCATGAGACAATCTGCCAGCCGCCGTCTTTCAAGATTTTTACGCAGTCGGGATTCAGTTTAAGCGGTGGCCCTGATTTATCGATAGCTGTCTCTGAATTTGTCAGAGGAGCTTCAAGATTCAAGGCAGCTGTATTGCAATTTTTAACTTGCGATATAATCTCTCTCAAGATCTGTGAACTTTTCCCTTCAAGTATCAGTTCTCCGCTTTTTCCTCTGGGGCAGAGGTCTCCGGCAAAGAGCATTGATAAGTCTGAAATTTCATTTTTCAGCTTGATTTTTCCATCCGAAAACTTGATTTTCATTAGATAACTCCTCTTGAACTATGCAAATATTATAGCTCAGGAGTTTCCTGAAACGAATTGCAGGATTTTTGAATATATAGCAAAATCAAACCATCATTGTTCAGTCTTTTTTGCATGCTGATAATTTTCCATGTATAAATGCAATTCTTTTAACATTTCAGAATCGAAAATTCTATCTAGCTTATGTAGTGAGTCTATAAATAGCATTCCTTTTGAATTTGAATGTATAACAAAAGCAATTAAATCATTAGGTTCCACATCATAATTCTGAAAAGTAATAAGAAATAGTTCCTTTCGAGTATCTTCTGCGTAATAAACTATATTTACAACGTCAGATACAGCGTATTGAAAATGTTGATTTTCATTAGGTTGATTACGCCAAGTAGAAATGGCATCTATTTTGGCTAAAATCATCCTGCTGGTATAAGCAGGGAATATTAATATGAGCGGGTGTGAAAATGTCTTTGTATAGATTTCCTTATACTGTTCTTGGAACCATGTGTTTTTCTCCAGAATCTGTAAAAAATCTGAATATTGCTTTTGTGGGGGCTTGGCTATATTTCCCTGAGAAAAATTAATAACAGCTTTATAAAAAAACTCAGACTTGTCCTTGAGCTTGATTGTGAGCAGGGGCTGTAGCGGTGTGAATTCTTCTCGCATTGCTTTTTCTTTGATTACGGAGCATAGCTTTTCCGGCTCGGAAATTTTCTGTTCAAGCTCGATTATCAATGTCGGACGCGAGTGCTGCCATGAAGTTTTTACGTCAAGTATCTTGACCGGGACATCGTTGCTGTTCATGATGAGTGATTTCAGTTGCTTTAATGCAGTGAGTTTGGCGTCGTCAGGCATTGCGTTGCGCAGGGATTTGTCGAGGAAATGCAGGACTGTAAGTCCAAGTATTCCGATGACGATAATTGCGCTTATTGTTATCAGGTATCGCATGGGGGCTCCCGTTTCTTTGCAGGAAAGTATATACCGATTCATCAAAGAGTGCATTTATTTTTCTGAAGAAAATACTAAAATTATAACAATGAAATAATAGAGGGAATACATGAAGATAAAAAAAGTTACTGTCATATTCAAAACTCACCTTGATGTCGGCTTCACTGATCTTGCCTCAAATGTTGTCAAAAGGTATTTTGATACTTTTATCGTGAACGCTGTAAAAACAGCGGATCATTTCAGAAAGAATCATAAAGACAAACGTTATGTCTGGACTGTCGGTTCATGGCTGATTTATGAGTATTTAGAGCGTGGAACTCCGAAGCAGAAAAAGTTCCTTGAAGATGCGATCAAGCGCGGCGATATCGTCTGGCACGCGCTTCCCTTTACAACTCACAGCGAACTTGCGGATGAATCACTCTACCGTTACGGAATTTCACTGAGTAGCGAGCTTGATGCACGTTTCGGCAAAAAGACAGTCGCTGCTAAAATGACAGACGTTCCCGGCCATACGCGCGGAATTATAGCGCCTCTGGTCGAGGCTGGTATAAAATTTATGCATATCGGAGTGAATCCGGCCAGTGCTGTTCCTGACGTTCCGGCGCTTTCACGCTGGAAGGATTCCCGTGGCAATTCGATTATTCTGGCTTATCAGAAGGATTACGGCGACACCTTTTCCGTATCCGGTTCGGACAGCATCTGTCATGTTGCCGTGACAGGCGACAACCTTGGCCCCCATACTCCTGAGGAAGCAGAAAAAGTTTATGCTATGCTTGAGGAGAAATATGCTGGCGCGAAAATTGTAGCAGGCTCATTCAACGATATGTATGCGAGCGTGAAATCTGTGGAAAAATCCCTGCCTGTTATTGAGAATGAAATTGGGGATTCATGGATTCACGGCACAGGAACAGATCCCTTGAAAGTTGCCCGTTTCAAGGAGCTTTGCAGGCTCAGAAACAAATGGCTTGATGAGAAGCCTTCCATTGCTTCAAAAAAGGAATTCAAGGATTTCAGTCGTGCTCTGCTTCAGATTACAGAGCATACATGGGGACTTGACGAAAAGAAAACGATTAAAGGGGAAAAGGCGTGTCGTGGCGAGGCATTTAAGGAATTCCGCAAGACAGCCGGAGCAAAACGTTTCGAGAAGTCTTGGGCTGAAAAGCGTGCGATTATAAAGACTGCCGTTTCAGCTTTGAAAAGTGAAAATCTCAGGAAAGAGGCTCTTGTAGCTCTCCGATCAGTTTCTCCTCGTTTTCCTGATTTTAGCAAACTCAAATCTCTTAAAGATTTTTCTTTTGAGACAGCGTTTTTGAAGGGCAGTTTCGATCCTAAGAGCGGCGCTGTAAATTTACTTGTCCTGAAAAAAGGAAAGCTTGTGATTGCCGATGAAAAACATCCTCTCGGCCTCTTTTCGGCGCAGACATATTCCCTTGATTCATATGCCCGTTTCCGCAGTCAGTATCTGCGCCTTGATCTTGAATGGGCGATTCTTGACTTTACAAAGCCGTATATTCCGGCCTCGGTGAAGGAAAAAAATTATACGGCTTCCAAGCTGAAATTCTACTCTAAGAAAGCTGTCGGAGCTGATATTGTTATTGCTCATCTTCTGATGCCGTCAAAAGCGGATTCTGGCATGCCGGAGGAACTGGCAATCGAATACCGTTTTCCGCATGAAAAACCTGAAATTGAAGTCAAAGTCAATTGGAAGAATAAAGAAGTCGCAAGACTTCCCCACGGGCTCTGGTTCTCCTTTATGCCGCTTCAAGATAAAAAATCTTCATGGACATTCAGCAAGCTTGGCGAGCCTGTCGCGCCGGATTCCGTGATTTCAAAAGGCGGAAAGACACTTCATTCCGTCAGCGGAGAAATCCTTTGCAAGTCGGGTAAAAACTCAATCAAATTCGAGAGCTTGGATGCTCCTCTTGTTTCGCCTGGCAAGCCGTCTCTTCTTGATTTTTCCAGCAAGAATCCTGATATGCAGGGTGGAATCCATTACAACCTCTACAACAACATCTGGGGTACGAATTTCCCGATGTGGTACGGAGATGACGGTCAATTCCGTTTCAGAATAAGCTTTTCCTGATTTTTGTACTGGATTCAGAAAAGCTTCTCTTTCCGGTAATGCAACGGAGAACTGCCATAGCTTTTGCGAAAGGCAGTTGAGAAGTTCAAGGCGTCGCTATAGCCGCATAGGGCGGAAATTTCTTTAATTGACAGATCGCTCTGGCTCAATAAAAGTTTTGCCGCCTTTTCCATGCGGAATCTTAGCAGAAGCTGATGCGGTGTTTGTCCCATGGCAAGGCGAAAGCGCCGGATCAGCCAGGTTTCCGAACATTTGCATTGACGAGCCATTTGAGCTGTAGTCCACTGAAAATCACAGTTCTCTTCCAGACTTTTCACAAGCATTTCTATGTCATGAGGCAGAACATGCTCGGATTCCGGCAATATTCGCAAAGCCTGAAGCAGTGAGTATGACAGGCTTCCGTTGCGCATTTGAGAGAACGGATCAGTTTTTGCGGCAATTTCCTCGAAGGCCTGAAAGAGACTTCCCAGCAACTTCGTGTTTTCTACTTTGATAATGTCCTTGTTCCACAGATCAAGAATCCTTAATATTTCAGGCAGCAAGTCGCCGGAAATCACAATTGACGTTTTGATACAGAATGAATTCGGTAGAACCATTATTTCATTGTTGTGTCCGGGCTGCATCAGAAAGATTTCGCCAGCCTCAAGAAGAAAAGTTCGATCATCCTGCTTTGCTGCCAGTTCGCCTTCCCGGACGTATTCGATTGCAATACTCGGAGCGTTTATTCTCCTGTAATGATAGCCCGGCAGGAAGTGACCGTGAAACAAAGCTTCCGCAAAAAGAGGTTCTTTATATTTGCTTCCCAGAGGCAAAGGAAACTTACGGGCACTCTTTTTCCCATCCGCATAAAATATCTGAGTATTGGCATTCGCATATATTTGCGGCAGGATTCGCTCAAAGCATGATATGTCGTGAGTTTGTTTCATTTTTCAAATATCTTGTCCGATTTTTGAAATATGATTATAGGTTGTTTTAATTGTTTTTCAAATGTTATTTTATAAAATATAACTAGGGATTTGCTGACAATAAAAAACACAAGGATATAGCATGAGATGGAATATTCAGGAATATAACGGTGTTCCGACAATTTTTCAGGACGGAAGTCCTGTTAGCGGTTTGATGTACTGGACAAGGAAGCCTTCCGCCGAAGATACAGTTATTTTTCGGGACGCGGGAATTCATTTATTTTCCTTTATGGGGAACCTTTATGTCAAGGCTCCGGAAAATACTCCGGAAGAAGAACTGGAAATCCGGGATGGCGGTCTGCCCAGAATGTTGATGAGTCCAGAAAATATCGACAAGACCATGAATATGCTGATAGCGGCTGATCCTCAGATCAAAGTATTGCCTAGGATTGTTATGAATCCTCCAGCTTGGTGGGAGAAGGAACATCCGGATGAACTCATGCGCTATTACCATTCTCCGTCAAGAGAATACATCAATGGGCCGATGGCTTCGCTGGCTTCTCAGGCATGGCAGGACTGCTGGAACAAGGCCTTGAGCGATACCGTTAAATATTTCGAGGAGAAATGGACTGATTATGTCATAGGCTATCATTGCGGGCTCGGTCATTGCGGTGAGCATACTTACTGGTGGTGGGATCGTGTTTCCGAATTCAGCTCTGGACAGCGGAGCGCTTTTCAAAGCTGGCTAAGAAAAAAATACGGCTCTATCGGAGAGCTTAACAGGATATGGCATTCTGAATGGAAGGATTTTCATTCGGTGAACTTGCCGGAGCCTCTGCGTCTTGCTGAATGCGGAGCCAGAACGCGGGCAATTCTCTTGCCTGAACTGGAGGCGGATCTGATTGACTTTCAGATTTTCTCGTCCGACATCATGGCAGATACCATTATCAAGGAAGCTCTAACTGTAAAAGAGACCTTGAAAGAACTCGGAAGGGAGAAGCTTTGCGGTGTTTTTTACGGCTACATCAATCTTGTCGCGAACTCGACTCAGACGACAGTAGGACACAGTGCTTTGACTAAGGTTCTGGACTCGCCGGACATTGATTTTATCTGCGGTCCTTTGAGCTATGGAGCACGACAGAATGGAGGCACTGTTCTTCCTCAGATGATAAGCGGAAGCATCAGTCTGCGCGGCAAGCTTTTTTATAATGAGGATGACACTGGAACTCATCTCATGACATGCAGTCATCACGGATACATTCCGGCGACTGCATCGGCATCTGTGCAGGCTGAAAGACGGAATTTTCTGGAAACATGGCGCAGCGGCGGTTCTCAATGGTGGATGGATCTTTACGGAGTCGGATGCTTCAGGGACAAGTCGTTGCAAGATGAATTTTCCTTTCTCAGACAATTTGCCGAAAAGAATTTTGCTGATCGTAAGAGTCGCGCGGAAATTGCTGTTTTTGTATCGCTTGAAAGCGCGCTGTACATGAGGGATAATCCCGTTCCGCTGACCGGAAATCTGATTGAACAGCAATTGTTCGAGATCGCCTCCTGCGGAACCTCCTTTGATCTTTTTCAGGATGAAGATATCCCGTTGCTGGCGGAGAAAGGCAGATTGAAGCAGTATCGCTTATGTATTTTTCTTAATTCGCTCAGCGTCTCGGAACCGCTGAAAAAATCGATAAAGGAAAATCTGCAATCCGAGGGCAGAATGCTGCTTTGGTTTTATATGCCCGGCTACATCCGCAAGAATTCGCGTGAGGCAAAGTTTGCGGAAGAATTGACCGGTATAAAATTCCATGTTGTCGAGGAGGGGATCATGCCTATGTTGACCGAAACATGGCTTGCCGGACATAGAATTTCTTACGGTTTGACCCGCGCTGTATATCCTCGTTTCTGTGCGTGTGATCCGGAAGCCGTTTCTCTTGGATATTACGTCAACGGGACGACAATAGCCGGACGGGAAAACGGTGATGGCGTCGCTCTGGCGGAAAAGAATTTCGGAAGCTGGAAAAGCATTTGGTCTGCTTCTCCCGGTCTGCCGTCAGCCTTGATAACAGAGATGGCGCGCAATGCAGGAGTCCATATATTCTCAGAGCGTGGAGATCAAATATTTTTCGCCGGAAACTGGCTTGGAATTCACAGTAAGGCGGATGGTGGACTGGCTTTGTCACTGCCGGAACGATTTGCATGTAGAAATCTCTTCAGCGGCGAGAACTTTCCTGCTTCAGATCGACTTGATTTGATTATGAAGCGCGGAGAGACTGTTTTGCTGAGTTTGTCCTCAGAACGCGAGTTCCTTCTGGAGGGTGGAGAGGACAAGGCGGAAGGCTGAGAATCCGGGGGAATAGAATTTTCTGAGCTCAAGAGTCCCTGTCCGGCCTGAGGGCAGGGAGGATGAATTGTCTATCGAAATCCTCAGCATGTATAGAGGATTCTGAAGGCGCAAGGTCTGATCTTCGGGATTTCTGACTGTAGGCAGGGGGCCGCCTGTGATGTCGAGTATAGGAGTCAAGGCGCCCGGAATGCTGACAGGAACAGCGTTGATCATTGTTATCTTGCCTTTGAACTGTTTCATTGATCCGTTGACTGAGACGCTGACTTTGTCGCCGTCCTTCAACTTTGCTACATCTTTTTCCGGTACATAGGCGATAGCTTCGCTTTGTTCGGAGCTGAATACTTCGCCTATGAGTTCACCTGTCGAGAGCCATTTTCCGGGGGTGAGATGTCTGTCTGAAAGCACAAAGGTACCATCAAAAGCGGCATTGATCGCAAGTTGAGCCTGACGTCTTGCCAGCTCGTTTCCGGTTTCCTTTGCCTTGTCCAGACGCTTGAGCTGAACTTCCAGCTCGCTTCTTCGCTTTTGCGAGACCCGGATCTGGTCAAGTTCACGAGTCAGCATTTCAGCCTGAAGCTGCCAATCTGATGCTCCCCAGCTGAGAAATGGATTTTCCTGCTTCAAGAGAAGCTCTCCTTTTTTGACGGAATCTCCGTCCTTCACATTAAGCGAGAGCAGAAAGCCGTCCTCTTTTGCATAGACGACTTGAGAGAGGACAGGACGTGTCTCGCAGTGCATTCTGATTGTCCACGGCAGAGGGATAAACAGGATCAGAACAAGGGCTCCGAGTACAAGAAGGCTCCTTTGCAGACTTTCTTTTTTTATTGATCCGCGCATGCGGGAAATATCCTTGTATTCTGCGGCCAGAGGTCTGTACATCAGCAGATAGGCTTCCAGAAAGAAGAGCATGATACCGACGATTTTTGTAAACTGTATGTAGACGATGAGGATGATGGATGTATAAAGGAAAATTCTGTAAGCGACAGAGGAGACGGCAAAGCAGCTCATGAAAGGATGCCGCCATCCGGTGATGCGTTGGCCTGTCGGCTCTTTATCGCTTTCTATTCCGAAGACATAGCGTCTGAAGCCTCGCTTGACTATGTCTACGCCGCGCATGTAAAGGTTGTCGATACCGACGAGATCCATCAGCAGATAATAGCCGTCATATTTGATGAAGGGGTTTCCATTGATGAAGACAGTATTGATTGCGCTGACCGCGAATATGTAGAAGGAAATAGTGTTTGCGAGTCCCGGCACCGTATTGGCCCATACAATTGCCGCAAAGCCGCCGATGATAAGTTCGGACGCGATTCCGGCGCCGTCGATGCAGGCTCTGGCTGTTCTGTCGGGAATGCGCCATGCATCGGTGATATCGGTGTAAAGACGCGGAATGAATACGATAAAAGCGACTCCCATGCGGCGAACTCTGATGCCGTGTGCTTTAGCGACGTAGGCATGAGAGCACTCATGTACAAACTTGATCAGCAGTATCGCAAAACCGTAGCCGATAATGCCTTGAAAATCCAGTGATTTCCAGAATGCAGTTGAAAGAGCTTCAAGTCTCGGCAGAATTGAGGTGTAGCCGCATAAAGCTATCAGCACCAGAATGCTGATTGTCCACTTGTTGAATAGTTTTGTTACATGTGGGGCTGTGGACGTAAAAAAACGGTCAGGACGCAGAAGCGGGATGTCCAGAAAAAGATAGGCGCTGACAAGCCATTTGGATATCATTGCTTTTTTGATTTTGTCTGCCTGAAGGTCATAGGCGGCATCGGCTCCGTAAGCAGTCTCAATGAGTCCGTTCTGTGTCAGGAACTGTATGAATTTGACAATATGTTCCTGGCTGGTCTGGATTCCTGCGCCGTTGAGTCTTTCTGTCAGTTCGTCGAAGGTCTGTACCTTGTTGAGGCGGGCAAGAATTGCGTGATCGTTTGTGTCCGCTTTGAAATATCTGTCGGCTACAGGGTCGAAGAGAGCCCAGGTTTCTTTGCCGCTGAAATCCGGATCGGAGGGATAGATTTTCAGGTCGCCTCTCAGCCTGCCTATGCTCTTTTTGCCGATCTCGGAAGCGGATGACGGAGCAGGGGAGGGCGGAGCAGCTTCAGAACTCATATTTTCCTCCACCAGAGAACGACGCTTCTGAAGAGATGGTAGCCGAGCGAAACTTTTTCACCGCCGACTCGTGCAACTCCGCGCATACCGCAGATGAGTCCGCTTGATTTGTCAGGTCTGAACTTGATTATATAGCAGAAGCGTCTGTCTTCCGTCAGAGTCGGTTTGGGGCTGACCGATATTATTTCGCCACGGAGAGGTGTTTCCGGCTGGGTGTGAAGGTAAAGGCTGACAGTCATGCCTTTGCCGATGACCGATGCGTCACGCTCGCTTAGATAGATTTCAGCTATGAGCTTGTCTTGCGGAATGATTTCAAAGAGCTTATCGCCGGGCTTGACTGATTTGCCTGTCATCTTTTCTTTTTCATCCATGACGACTGTTCCGGAGGCCGGGGATTTCAGGATTGACTTTGAAAGAGCCCAGCGGATTTTAGCGATGTTGATTTCATCCTGCTTGCGTTTGATGTCGAGAAGCTGAGCCTTGGCGATGAGTTCCGGATTGGAGAAGGATTTCTGGCGTGCCGCATTGAGTTCGGCTGTAACCTGATCATATTCGTTGAGGGAGTCCGCAAGTTTGAAATTGAGTTCGTCGGTGTCGAACTCAAGAACGGTTTCACCCTCAGAGGCCTTATCTCCGTTAGCCTTTATGACCTTGCGCAGTGTGCCGGCCAGTTGGCTGTATACGATGCTGTCGTTCGCCGGAGATATTTCAAAGTCGGAGACTGCGTACTGCCTGACTCTTACGGCAAAAAGAAGAATGAGCGTAAAAAGAAGGACACCAGCAATTACTTTGACCGGATTCAACTTGCGAAGTCTGTGCAGTTCAGAAAAGAATCCCGGACGTGCTGCCGCTCTGAACCAGATAGCCTCGGCATAATGTTGAGCAAGGAGTCCAAGCGTACTTGCATCCTGAGGCGTTTCCCCGTCAAAAAATTCTACAATCCAGAGAAAGGGCTCCTCCTTCTTTTCATTTCCGGCAGGAGGCGAAAGCTGGAACATGATCATTGAGGATCTGGAACGCCCCTCGAAAATTTTTGTAATTTCATCCTGTGCCGCCTCGGAAATATTTTCGTTGCCTGTCGCACGCAAAATAAGAGGCGAGGCAGCCGGAACGCTTACGGATGAAGCAAGACGTCTCATTGCCGCATTATATTCGGAATCCTGTTTGGGGACAGCCTGGCCGCTTACCGCCAGAACAGACGGTGAAAGTCCGCGCATGTCGATGATGCAGGCACGTCCGTAGTTCGCCAGAAGTTTGGTGTTGTTGACAATGCAGGAGGCAGTTGTTTCAAGGTCATTTTTGCGGAAAGCCTCATGTCCCAGTCTGATGATTGCGGAGAGGACATTCAGTTTGCCTTTGAGATTGTCAAGTTCTTTTTGATCCGGAGGAGGCATTGTCAGCGGACTCCTTCGGTAAGGATACCCGACATGCCCGCTGAAAGTTTTCTGTTTTTGTTATCGATAAGAGCCTTGATGCCGAAAGTCCGGCTTTCGTAGTCGATTCTGCCTGAGATTTCATAGATCTTGCCTTTGCAGACAGTGCCTGTTTCATCAATGAGGAAAGAAAGCTCGTCCCCGATTTTTACGGAGTTCCTTCTTGCGGAAGAAATATGCATGTCGGCGAGCAGTCTGCTGTCGTCTATGATTTCCATGAGGGGCTGTCCTGCGCTGACGAATTCGTGTACTTTCGCGATTTTTTTTGTGAGCCGGCCGTCAAAGGGAGCTTTGAGCTCGCAGGCTTCCAGATTGAGTTCAGTCATTTTCAGGTCAGCCGCAGATGAATGAAGTTTGGCTGAGGCGATTTCAAAATCCAGACGTCCCTGCTCGAACTCCTGGAATCCGATGGCAGATTTTTTAAAGAGTTCCTCCAGGCGCTGAAGATTTTTTTCGGCGAAGAGCAATGCCGCCTTGGCTTCTTCATGCAAGGCTTTGGCTTTCAGGTTGGATTGGAGATATTGACTGGAATCCATCCTGACAATGATATCGCCTTTATTGAAGGCTTCGCCTTCCTTGAACATGTATTCTTTTACGTTCGCTGAGATTATGGAAGAAACCACAGCCTCCCTTATCGGAAAAAGAACAACTACTGTCCGGTTCTGCTGATCCTGAACGGATGTTTTTTCCGCCGCAAGGCCGGATTCCAGAGGATTCTGCGCTGAGAGACCGATGGACAGGAGCGATGCGGCAAGAAGGGCTGTGATTGCTTTGAACATTGAAGATTTCCGGAAAATTCAGTTTTTCGGAGCTTCAACGCGCTTGAGAACACCCTGCTTGAGAAGATGTTCGGCAAGTTTCTGAATCATTGAATATGTCTTGAGAAAACCTTCGGGAGTCATGATAAGACGTTCCGTGAGTTCAGGAGTCGGCTTTTCGGGATCGTCCTGATTCGGCTGAAGAGAGGCGAAATCGACTCTGACCATGCCGCCGAGGAAGTGAATGTTTTCTGCTCCGTCTACATATTTTTCTGTGATTTTGTCAGCCATGAATAAATCCTTTTATATAGTGTTCCGCCTTTGTCCGTGGCAGATTGTTGAAATATGCTCTGCTTCGCAGAACGGAGCAGAGCATGTATGATAATCAGTTTGCATTATCTTTTTTGGGGGTGAGATCCATTGCGTCCTTGAGGGCTTCAAGTTCCGCGTCGGAGAGTGTTCCGCCCTTGTTTTCGGAAGCTTCTTCCTGCTTGGCTTTGTCAGCCAGCTTGGCGACGACTTCGCCGATATCCTGCTGGTCGATGGAGGGAACGCCGATCATGTTGAGCAGTCTGTAATAAGCAAGATAAT
>JAKJHH010000075.1:0-248 GCA_022703965.1 Verrucomicrobiota bacterium | reverse complement strand
TGGCGAGAGTCTTGATATCGAGGGCATCGGCTTCCTTGTCGAGAGCCTTGTACTGTTCAATCTGCTGCGGCAGCTTGAGCAGGTTGTAGGTGGCGCGGACGCCGACTTCCCACCAGCTCTGATTGTAGAGATACTTATTTGTCGAGTTTGTGAAGTCAGTGAACATTCTGACGTTGGGGAACATCATGAGAATGGTCTTTCTTGCTTCAACAACAGTGATGTGATGCTGGAGGTCGAGCTGGAAGAGT
>JAKJHH010000074.1:10788-16541 GCA_022703965.1 Verrucomicrobiota bacterium | reverse complement strand
TCTGATCCAGAGCATCTGTGGCAGAGTCCATGTCGGAGCCGGCATCTGATAGGCAGTCTTGAAGATAAGATCAGCGGAGTTCTTTCTGAGCTCGGCACATTCGACAACGCTACGCTGGTCAGTCCATACGATAGTGGGACGGATGATCTGCATTTTTTCGTCGAGCAGAACGGCACCGTGAGTATAGCTGTCGAGAGCGACCGCTATGATGTTTCCGCTTTTCCAGGCAGGACGGGCAGCAAGAGTTTTCAGAACGGCGCACATGCTCGCCCGACGCGCTGTCGAGAACTTTTCCGGCAATATTTATCAAGGTGACTTTACAGCCGCCGGTACCGAAATCTATTCCTAGCAAGAGGTCTTTCTTCATCGTTCAACCTTATTATTTGCCGTTAATCCACTTGTGTTCCGGGTCAGCGACGGAAAGGAACTTGCGGTTGACAGGTCCAGCCATGATCCAGAGATAATACATTGTGTATCCCGGAGCATTGATGACAGGATGATAGCCGCGCGGAATCAAGGTGATTCCATTATTTTTGACCGTGCAGGTGAAATCAATTGAGGCATCAGATGTGTAGATTCTCTGAATACCGTAGCCCTGTTCTGGATTGAAGCGGAAGAAATAAAGTTCTTCCATATTAACCTCAAGAGGCAGATTATCAACATCGTGCTTGTGAGGAGGATAGCTTGCGTGATTTCCCGATGGCACATAAGCTTCACCGATGAAAAGGTGCGAGGACGGGAAAGCATCCGTCAGCATGAGATACGCGTCACGCTGATAGTTTTCTTTGCCAAGATGAGCTTCCTTGACCTGCTCAGGACTTATCATGTAAGGCTCAGTTTTCAGGTCGGACGGCGAGGATGTCCAGGCGATTTCCACATCAGTCACAGCCTTAACCGTAAATTTCCTGCCACAGGGAATATAAACTGTATGCGGCTTGCCAGAAAAGACATCCTTACGCTCTCCGGCATTGAAGGAAAAGCCTTCACCTGAAATATTGCATTTTCCGCCGAGGACAACAAAAGCCCATTCGGCTGAGCCAGTGGCTCCGGAATACTCTTTTCCTGCTTGGAGGCTTATGATGCCGAATTCGATATACTTGAGATCGCCGTCGCCTGTTTTAACGACTTTTGAAAATCCGTCTTTAACTTTGTATTCTGTCAGATAGTTCATTAGATAAACGCCTTATTTCAGAGTTCAATTACTTCAAGATCAAGCTGAGCAGCCATGAATTTGAGCTGAGCGGAAATATCACCGCGAGCCATAACGTAATGATGCTCAAAACCGCTGCCGATAAGCTTTTCAACCAGCTCGGAAGCCGAACGGTTGAAACGGACTTTCAACGGATTTCCGTGCAGAAGCTGCTCCGTATCCTGAGCCTCGCCTTTTATGATGAGCATACGATAAGAGGCGCCGTCGCGTGATTCTCCGATTCTCAGGACAGTGACGGAACCTTTCTGAAGCGGAAACTCGCTGGCTATGCCCATTTTGCCGCCGCCATTGATGATCGAATGTTTCTTGAGCTCGGGACAGCAGTTTTCCTTGCAGAGCTCGACAGGAGCCGCGCCGCAATGCCAGAAAATTCCGGTATCGCCTTCTGGTTCGCAGGAAATGAGGTCGCAGAAGAACGGAGCGCGCCCGCTTATCTCTTTCGTGATCAACATGGCGAGAGCCCCGTAAACATCACCTTCGCATGCGGCAGGAACGCCGGAACCTGTCAGAGTGCCGAGAATGTGGCAGACACCGATTCCGTAAATATCGGCGAACTCAGGCCAGCAGCGGACAGTCCAGGCATCCAGACGATATTTCGCCGTGAGTTCCTTGAAGGAGGCATAGAGAGCAGCACCTTTTTCAAGCTCTTCCTTTGAAAGATCTGAACAGCAAGCCTTTCCTTTGACTTCAGCAAGCGCAGTTTTGAGAGCCTCAGGCTTGATTTTTCCTGCATTGCTGACAAGTTCGAGGAGAGTTATGCCTTCGACTTCAGCGCCGAATTTAGCCCTCATAGCGAGTTCGCTGAAGTTGGATGTGTAGAAGCCGGGAACACGTCCTCCGGCTGAGCCTATGCGTACATTTTTAAGATATTTGAGACATGCGAATACTTTGATTCTTGCTTCAAGCTCCTTGAGAGCCTTATTGTGATCTCCGTAAACAAGACTGTATTTTACGTTCATTTTCCAGAGAGCATGAGCATTCATGTTACTTGCGCAGAAGCTGTTTGCCTCAATACGCTTTCCGAGCATCGGAGGTTCCGGCTCTGACCAGAAAATAACCGGAACGCCAAGCTTAACAGCCATGCCCGGAACAACGGTTCCGAGCGAGAAGGTGATAAAATGAGCGAGAATTACATCAACGCCAGCCGCCTCAAATTTTTCGGTAACAGTGACAGCCTCTGTTTCACTCTGAATGAGGAGACCGCAATCGACAAGCTCACAGTCGAGCTTGGAAAGAGATTCGAGGGCATGCTTGCGCTTACTCTCAAGACTTTCGTTAATCCAGCTTCCTTTTACGAGCGACAAATAGCCGACTTTTAACTTTTTCATCTGAATTCAGTCCTTATCTGCAAGAAATTTTTCGAGTTCATTGAGAGTCGGAATGCCGGTGCGGCCTCCGAACTTTGTACATTTAAGAGCGGAAACACCGGTAGCGAATCTCATGCATTCGCGCCAGTTTCCGCCTTTCGCATACTTATACACAAAAGCGCCGTGGAAAACATCTCCGGCACCTGTTGTATCCACAACTTTGACATCATATGGAGCCTGTCTGAAAAGCTCTTTTCCGTCGAATCCCAGAGATCCATCCGAGCCGAGAGTCACGGCTGAAAAGCGGCAGTTTTTGCGATAAAGCATTTTCACTGATTTCTCAGGATTGCTTTTGCCTGTAAAACGCTCGGCAAATTTTTCGGAAGCAATTATGATATTACAAAAATCAAGCAGCTTTTCGATTTCCGGAACAATTGTCCCTGCATCAATTGAAACCGCAACGTCTTTTGAAGCGGCATATTCAGCAGCCTTGAGAGCGGCCTTTGTCTGATGTCCGTCAAGATGCAGAACTTTTGAGCTCGCTATCAAGTCCAGATTAAGCTCTTCCGGATCGACCGGCTTAAGAGCGCCGCGAGTCCATACAATACTGCGCTTGCCTGTTTCAGCTTCCGTCCAGCAAAAAGCGGCGGGAGACTCCACATTTTTACGGATAATCATTGAAGAGGTATTTACGGAGACTTCCTTGAGTCCTGCATCTATCGCCAGACCTCTTGAATCGTCTCCGCGCACACCGATAAAAGCTGTTTTTGCGCCAAGCTTTCCGGCTGCATATATTGCGGTGGCCGAGGGACCGCCGCCCTGTGTAAGTGTTTCAAGTGCTTCGACTTTGTCATCAATAGGAATTCTGGGGGCGAGACAGAGATAATCAAGTCCGCAATAACCCAGCCCGACAATTTCAATTCCATCCATATTTGAAAATCCTTTCAGTCCCATGTTTAGATGATATCACGAAGAGGATTGTTTGTCAAGAAATTTCTGAAATAAAATGATAAGATTTTGATAGAACATGACAATCAAATGATAACAATTTGACTTAAAGATGAAAAAGATGTATAATAATAAAGCAGGAGAAATGAAAAAAGATGAAGTCAATACGATCATACGAGATACTGGATTATCTGAAAGATAAAAAATACTGTTCAATGACAGAGCTCATGGAGCATTTTGAGGTATCTCCAGCCACAATTCACAGGGATATAGCTGAACTCACAAGAAAAAGCCTTATCCGCAAGGTCCACGGCGGCGTAGCGCTTCCAGAGGAAGCTCAGGACTCAGAGACAACACATCTGCTGGGAAATGCACCTGACGGCCATTTCTCTGCGCGCGTTAACCGCGAGACCTCTAAAAAAGGACTGATCGCCAATCTCGCCCTGAAAGAAATCAAGGACGGCGATATAATCTTTCTCGACTCATCAACCACAGTGCTTCATCTTGCAAGGATAATCCGCCAGCTTGAACTCGCCAATCTGACAATTATAACAAACTCCATCCACATAATTCAGGAATTCTACATGTTCCCGCATCATTTTATTCTGGTGGGACTCGGCGGAAACTACAACGGACAACTGAATTCATTTCTTGGAAGAACAACTCTTGAGCATCTTGCCAAAATGAAAATAAGCAAGGCCTTTGTGTCGGCGGTAGGGGCAACTCCCGACAGCGTCAGCACTTATCATGAAGAACACGCTGAATTTCTTGAGAATGCCTTGAAACTTGCCGAAAAGAAGTACCTTCTCATGGACAGCAGCAAGTTCGGAAAAAGCGGACTCTTCAGTTTTGCCGCGCCTCAGAAGTTCGATTGTCTTTTCTGCGACAGCAGACCTCAAAACAACCTGCAAAGCGCCTTCAGAAGAATCACAAGCGCAAACTGATGCCATAAAAGCCCCCACGCGGCTCAATTACCAGTTCAGGGCATTCTTCGGGGTAAAAACATCGACAGGCTTAAGCTTCAAAGCTTTTGCACAAAGATTAAAAGGAAACGGCTTTATTGTTTTATTGAAAGAATTTGCGGCCGCATTGTATTCCTGAATAATAAACTCGAAATTATTGGTCAGAAAAACTAGTTCATTTCTGCGCTTGGAAAACTTGTCGTCCTTTGAAAGTACAGGGTCATTGTCAAAACGAATGGTGAATACGGAAACATTTTTCTGCATCTCCAGCCATATGTCAGCCGACTGTTGCAGCGAATGACTTTTATTCATGGCGACAGAAAGTTCTTTGAGCTTAATCACGCAGGGATCATTTCCCTGTTCTCTGCCGACCATATACGCACAGGCATTCAGAACAGCGTATGCCTGTTTCTTCATTTGAGACCGCAATTCCTGATCCTTCGCTTTCATCAATTCGGCTTCCTGCCAGACAGAAAAGAAACAATATGCAGAAGCAAGAAGAATCAAAACAAGAAAAACAATTGATCCAATGATGAATTTACCAAGAACGCCCTTCACCTTCACTCCCTCTTTTCATAAATAAACACAGAAATCAATGAAAGAATATACATGAAAAGAGAACTAATAAAAGAAAAAGAGAGGATATATACCGGATTTTTACTGAGCTATGGCGGCTGCAAGCTTGCGTTCGCAGTCGATCTCGATTATCTGGTCAAAAAGCGAGTCCAAATCGCCTTCAAGAAGACGCGGCAAGTCGTAAACGTTGACTCCGAAACGATGATCTGTAACTCTGTTCTGAGGAAAGTTATATGTGCGGATGCGCTCACTGCGGTCGCCTGTTCCGACCTGAGCTTTCTTTGTCGCTGCCTGCTTGGCTGCCTCTTCCTGCTGCATTCTCTCAAGAAGGCGTGCGCGGAGGATTCGGAGAGCGATTTCCTTATTGCGATGCTGTGACTTCTCCTGCTGACTGGCGACACTCAAACCTGTGGGAATATGAGTTACGCGGACAGCAGAGTCAGTCGTATTAACGCACTGACCGCCGGGGCCTGAGGAACGGAAAACGTCGAATTTCAAGTCTTCCTGCCTGAGATCAAGCTCAACTTCTTCGGCTTCACCTAAAACCGCAACAGTGATTGTGGATGTATGGATTCGTCCGCCTGCTTCCGTCCTGGGAATACGCTGAACCCGATGAACTCCGCTCTCATACTTCAGACGAGAAAAAACATCATCGCCCGACACGCAGAAAACGGCTTCCTTTATGCCTCCTAAATCGCTCATGGAAAGATCAAGCAATTCGACTTTCCACTTCTTGGACTCCGCATATTT
>JAKJHH010000074.1:5221-10714 GCA_022703965.1 Verrucomicrobiota bacterium | reverse complement strand
CCCCGCCTGCGGCAGGACGTATTTCGACAATTGAATTTCGGTCTTCATTGGGGTCGGGCGGAAGAAGGGCACGGCTTATAGCTTTTTCCAAGGCAACTGCCTCAACATTTATTGATTCGATGTCCGCCTGAATAAGATCCTTGAGTTCCTGATCCTTCTCCTCGTGGAGCATTGCAAGATTATCCTCACGCTGCTTCAGAATGGACTGCCATTTATCATAAT
This sequence comes from Verrucomicrobiota bacterium, assembly GCA_022703965.1. Classification (GTDB taxonomy): domain Bacteria; phylum Verrucomicrobiota; class Lentisphaeria; order Victivallales; family UBA1829; genus JAKJHH01. The sequence continues at coordinate 10,492 of JAKJHH010000074.1, read as the reverse complement.
CCGCAAAAAGTCTTGTAAGCTTGAGATGTTCTCTGGAAAGGGCTTTTGCTTCGGCAGGCTTCGCATATATGGAAGAATCAGCCATACGCGCTTCAAGCTCGCTGAAACGCTTCTTCATGCCTTCAATATACGATGCGATGTCAAGAGTAGTCATAAAAAGAAAATAGGAACCGGTTTAAATGTAAAAAAAAAGCCTGCTGAGCAAAGCCAGCAGGCAATAAGCACAAAGCTTACGCTTCTTTAGCAGCTCCGTAACGACGACGGAACTTTTCTACACGTCCTGCTGTATCGATGAACTTCTGCTTGCCTGTGAAGAAAGGATGACAATCGGCGCAGATACCGACCTTGTATTCTTTTCTCGTAGAGTTGACTTCCCAGACTTTTCCGCAGGCACAGATGACCTTTGCGGGACCATAATTCGGATGAATTTCACTTTTCATTTTGCCAAATCCTGTCTTAAAATTATATTAGAATGTTTATTTAAAATCAAACGTCAATCCGCTTTCCGGATGACAAAGGAAATGAATATATTCCCTTTCAAAAAAAAATCAAGCCGTTTTAAGCAGATCGGATGAAAGAATTTTATGGAAAATGAAAAGAAAGCGCTCTGGGCTCCATGGAGAATTGAATTCATACGCTCGGAGAAGGACGGACCTTGTTTTCTCTGTAATAAAAAAAATGATTTCAACACAGAAGAAGAATCGTTGATTGTTAAAAGATTCGATAGAGTCTTTGTCATCATGAACCGTTATCCGTACAACTCAGGTCACATCATGATCGCGCCTTACGTGCACTGCGCAAAACTTGAAGCTCTTGAGAAAGAAACACGGCATGAAATGATCGACGTGGCAGCCGAGGCTAAAATCATTATGGATAAACTCTTCAGACCGGATGCCTTTAACGCCGGAATCAACTTAGGAAAAGCCGCCGGAGCAGGACTGGAAGAACATATACATCTTCATATCGTACCGCGCTGGAACGGCGATACAAATTTCATGCCTGTTTTCGCCGATGTCAGGGTAATGCCGGAAGCTCTCGAAGAAACGGCAAAACTGATTCGCAACGCATGGATTTGAGCTCAAGCCGGACTGCACTTATGAACAAGTGCAGCACTCTCGCTACGAGCAAGCTTTCTTTCAACACAGTTCAAGGCGGAATTCCCGGAGGCTCCGCAAAGTTCCGCCAGCTCCGAACTCAGGATTCGGAGCTCAGTCAAATCTTCATTCAATGATTTTCCTGCCTCGCTCAATTCAAGAGAACGCTCAGAATTTATTCTCGATATACCATCCAGCTCCTGAATGCTTGAGTTAATCTGTTCGATTCCCTGCATGATCTGAGCGGCGCTTGAGCGTGTTGTCACCTCGACCGCGGAACGCAGCTCATTGATGTGCGAAGAAATTCCATTGAAAAGTCCACTCACAGATTCCGAATAACGCTTGCCTTCATCCGCGTTTGAAGAGGAATGGGCGATCAATTCTCCTGTTTCCTTCGCCGCTTCTGCACTTCGTCCAGCCAGACGCCGCACTTCTTCGGCAACAACAGCAAAGCCCTTACCGGCCTCCCCTGCCCTTGCAGCCTCAATTGCCGCATTCAAAGCAAGCAGATTCGTCTGAAAAGCCAGCTCATCAATTCCCTTCAAAATCTTTACAGTTTCAGCGGATGACTGACAGATTTTTTCCATCACAAGATTCATGCCGTCCACAGCAGTCCTGCCCTCAATTGCCGCATCCGAAACAGAAACAGCGCGCGAACCAGCCTCATCAGCGTGCTTTGAGTTCTGCTCCGTCATTGCTGAAATCTCCTGCATGCTTGCGGCAATCTCCTCAAGACTTGCGCTCTGGCGTGAGGCAGCCTCGGAAAGCGCGGCACTACCGGAGGCAAGTTCGGAAGCAGATGCAGCGACATGACCGGACAAATTGAGCAGAGTGGCTGAACAACGTCGCAAGCTTTGATTGATTCCTCTGGAAATAAAAAAGCCCAATATCGAAGCTGCAACGATTACGGCAAATCCTACAGAAAGATTCAGAATGCCCTTTTTAAAATACGCAGCTTTTCTTTTGACAAGCAAAGTGTCAAGCTCATCCGAGGCTGTGTTCCAAAGCTCGAAAGATGCAGTGGACAACTTGCTCAGTGCATCATAAACTCCAGACTGCGGAGCAAGTCCGCTCTGAAAAAGATCATAAGTCTTATAAAAATCCGTGTTGATCTTTCTGAAAGCCGCCAGTTTTTCAGGCAGATTCCGCTGCATCGAATCAGAGACCCCATAAAAAGTGCTGTCGTTTTCAAGAGCCTTTGCAAGACTTGCCTCAATTCTGCCGAAATCGGCATTTTTTAAAGCTTCATATTCCACCGCGAGCTTAAGTTTATCATCAAAGTCCAGATATTCACCTGCGTAAGATTTACTGAGAAGAGCCGAAAAAGCTGCGATTCTCTGCTGCATTTGAGGAAGTGCCAGCAAACTGACATCCATCAGATAATAGGAGTCCAGATCAGGATCAAGGATCAGATTGGATTTATCTCCTGCGCGAGCAGTAAGCTCGGCAATGTATTTCAGAAGCAGAGCCGAAGAAGCCAGGCGCTCTGCCGGCATCATGGAACGCCATGCACCTTTGAACTTATTCCATTCGGCATTGAGTTGCTGACACGATATTGAGTCCGGCTTATCACCTGCGAGAATATCCGGATTTTCCTCAGCCGCAAGAAGTACTTTGCTGAATTTTTGGTCAATTTCTGACTCAAGACGCGAAAAGCTCTGCTCATCGGATTTAACTATTCCTGAGTTGCATCGACTTATCAGGATGGCATACTGAATAATCTCAGCGGAAAGTTCCTGAATACTCTTTTGTGCTTCATTACCTCGAACTTCCTTGGACGCGAAAGAAATGTATTCTCCGACCGTCTCACGACTGAAATAAATCATCGCCAGACAAAACGGAATCATGCACGACGCAATAAGGACACCGAGCTTTGCGGAAACAGTTTTGATCTTCATAATAATCCTTTCCGTTTCCATCCCCGCAATCACTGTAAACCCCTTAAGTCTTCCCCGCAATCCAAGCACAGTGAGAAGACTGTTAGAGATAAATTAAAGCAAAATAAAAAGCGGCAGTCTTCCATTTATTTCAGGAAAACTGCCGCTTGGAATTTATCGACAAACTAGCTTTTATTTACGGTTGCGACGGAAATGCTGGAAGCCGCCTTTTTTATAGCCGCCGCCACCACCGCCTCCGCCGCTTTTTCTGCGGACTCCGCCGTGATGCTGTTTTTCTCTGTTGATAACAGCCTGCATGTCGGCAGCGGAAAATCCGATATGATCAGGTCCGCTTTCATTCTGCTCAGCCATATTCATTGAAAGAAGACGGGCGGCAATATCCTGAACTGACATCGTTTTTTCAAGCTTGCTCAGCATCTCGTAAATATCCTGCTTGACTCTCATGTCCTGAAGAGTTTCACGAAGCTTGCCGAGACGTCCGATACGAAGCTGCGTCAGGCATGGAACTTCCTTGTGCTCCATCTGACCGCCGACTTGACGTTTAATACGCTCAAGCTGGCTGTATTCTCTCGGAGTAACAATTGTGATGGCAGTACCTTTTTTTCCGGCTCTGCCTGTACGTCCGATTCTGTGAATGTAGCTCTTTGAATCGAAGGGCATATGATAGTTGAAAACGTGCGAAAGATCTGCTACGTCAAGACCGCGTGCGGCGATGTCAGTAGCAACAAGAATTTCAACTGCGCCTTTACGGAAGGCATCCATAACCTCGTTACGACGGTTCTGTTCCATATCGCCGTGAAGAGCGCGGGCATTGTAGCCGCGTCCGGCAAGGAAGTTGCTGAGTCTGTCAGCTTCAAGTCTTGTACGGCAAAAGACGATAGCTTTTTCGGGCTCCTGATCGTCAATGAGACGAATCACGGCATCTTCACGTTCGCGCTCATCGACAACGTAATAAAGCTGGCGGATATCTACATTTGTGTTGGAGTCTGATTCTTCAATTGTCTTGACACGCGCAGGATTGTTGAGAATCTTTTCCGCGAGCTTGCAGATCGGAGGAGGCATTGTAGCCGAAAAGAGCAGAGTCTGACGGCTCTTCGGAAGGTGTTTGAATATCTCCTGAATGTCGTCAAGGAAGCCCATATCAAGCATTTCATCAGCTTCATCAAGAACAACAGTGGCCGGAGCGAAATTTTTAATTCTACCGCCTTTGAGCAGGTCGATGAGACGGCCGGGAGTAGCAGTAAGCACCTGGATGCCACGTTTGAACATCTGCATCTGACGCTCATATGAACGACCGCCGCAGACAGTACCGGTCTTAACTCCGGCAAACTGACCGAGCCTGAAAAGTTCATCGCTGACCTGATCGGCAAGCTCACGTGTCGGAGTGATGACGAGGAGCTCAATGGAGCCGTCCATCTTCATGTTGTTCATTACAGGCAGACCGAAAGCCGCTGTTTTACCTGTTCCGGTATGAGCCTGAGCAATCACATCGCGACCGTCAAGGACAAGCGGAATCGCCTGTTCCTGGACTTCACTGGGAGTCTTGAAGCCGGCCTGAATAATGCCCTTCATAAGTGCTGGTTTCAAATTGAAGGAATTGAAACCGTTTTCGAGAGAATCTGTGTTCATTAAAAACCTTTTGCGCAACGCGCATTTGTGGGAATCCCCTTTCAGCGGGGAGACAAAGACATAACATTATGTCTGAAAATAGAATCTCTCTACCGAATGCGGAAGTCCGTAAGTTCACTGCCATAAAATGTAAATATATGAGGCAGGATCTATAATATGACATCAAAACGCAGATTTTGCAAGCAAACTGCAATAATTAAGTTCAGTTTAATCTGCGAAACACGCCAGGAGTCATGCCGGTTTTCTGCTTTACGACACGAATCATATAGGCAGTATCGTTGAACCCTGACTCGCAGGCGATTTCATCAAGTGCAAAAGAAGTCTGCTTGAGCATCGAAAGCACATGCTGAATCCGGCAGGAATTGATGTATTCAATAACGGAAACTCCATGACGTCTGGAAAAAAGCCTGCTCAAACTGCTACGGTTGACATGAAGTTTTTCCGCTAAAGAATTAACATTAAAAGAATGATCTCTGAAAGATTTTCCTATGATTTCAAGCGCCTCCGAAAGCATTTGCTCATGGGCGTCAAGCTGAGCCGGAGATGAAGCGGCCAAGCTCAAAATTCGGTAAGCCATAGCGGCGGATTTCAGCTGTCCACTTCTGGTATTGTCCTTTATGGCAGCTTCAAGTTGAACAAAAAGATCTTCC
>JAKJHH010000074.1:0-5211 GCA_022703965.1 Verrucomicrobiota bacterium | reverse complement strand
CCGACAAAGCGTGGAGTCTGCTCAATACAGAATGCCTTAAAAATATCAAGAATAAGCGGGCCGTCCATAGTCAGCCAGCGATACTCAAAATCTGTTTCCGCACTGACGCAATGAATATCGCCCGGCAGGTAAACAAAAAGCTCTCCGGCTCTGAGCTTGAAAGTTCTGCCTGCGAGCTGAAAAATGCCCTCACCCCTTATGCCCCAGAAAAGCTGAAGAAAGTCCTTCTGCCTGATGCCGTCACGCCAAGCTTTTCCAACCTGATAATGACCGCAGGAACGGAGGCCGAAAGGAAGATCACATGGAGCTTCCTTTGACGGTCTGAAAATTAAACTACGCTTGTCCATAACAATCACAAAAGTACAATTATGATCACAGTTTTACAGTCAATTTTATATTGAGTATCGGAATATTTTTAATATAATAGAATTATCGGAAAAGCAAATTCATTCGACAAAAGAAAGGCATAAGCAAGATGAAAAAAGGTCCGAAAATCGTTGTCATAGGAGCAGGAAGCTACTTCTTCGGCAGACCCGTAATCTGGAACATGGTGACAAGTGAAGTACTTAAGCGAGGCACGCTTGCGCTGGTGGATAGCAATCCGGAAGTACTCAAAACAATGAAAACAATTGCGGAAAAGGCAATTGCGGAAACAAAAGCGCCTGTAAAGCTTGAGGCATCAACGAAACGGGAAGATCTAATGAAGGATGCGGATTTCGTTGTCCTTACCTTCTCGCGCGACAACACTTTATACAGGGGAATCGACACCAGAATATCGGCAAAATACGGAGTCACAATGTGTTCATCCGACACAATAGGCCCCGGCGGAATATTCAGAGCTTTGCGAGAAATTCCTGTAGTCATGGACATCGCCGCCGACATGAGAAAACTTTGCCCTGACGCCTGGCTTGTAAGCTTTGTGAATCCGACAGCAGTCCTCGGCATAGCCTTGATGCGCTATGCATCCGACATAAAGAGTTTCGCACTTTGCGACGGGAATCATGAACCCGGCAACACCATGCATTTTCTGAAGTCAGTCGGACTCGTCGAAAAAGATCGCAAGTCATTGACAGCTGAAGAACTTAAAAAAACTCAGATCAGTATAAGCGGAGTCAATCACTGCACATGGATGTATGAATTCACATATGACGGAAAAGACATGCTTCCGGCCTTCAGGGACAATCTTTCCAGACTTGCAGCCGAAGAACTTCCAAATATGAAAGCCAAGCCAGACTTAATTATCACTATGCCCTTGAGCTCATGAATATATACGGCGCCTATCCGACAGCAGTAAGTCATACCAAAGAATATGTGCCCTTCTTTCAAGGCTATGGAGCTTCTCAAGTGAATCCGGAACCGATCATTCTCTTTGATGCCGAAAACAGAGCTGAAGAAATGAAAACAGACTGGCATCTAAACGAAGAATTCGCATCCGGCAAAAGGACAATCGCGGAATTCATAAGGGACGGCAAAAAGGATCACGCTACCGACATAATCCAGAACATGTGGGGAAATCTGAAAGGACAGTACTACATAAACACAAGCAATCGCGGAGCTGTTCCGAATATGCCCGACGACGCATTTCTGGAACTCAAATGCAACTGCGACATGAACGGAATCAGACCTCTGAAAGTCCCGGCAATGCCGCGAGGTCTCCTTGGGCTTCAGCATCAGGTGCTCGACACCCATGAATTGACAGCTGAAGCGGCAGTCAGCTGTGACAGGAAAACGCTTTTGAAAGCAATGGTGACAGATCCGATAATCAACAATATTACAGACGCTAAAAATATCATGAGCGAACTGCTTTACCTTGAGAAAGAAGCACTGCCGTCCGCATGGAATAAATAAGAGGAAAAAAAGGTTCTATAATATGAAAAGGAGGTCTGCGGATCTCCTTTTTTTATGCCCCCTGCGAGCCAGAAAAAAAGGCCGTCAGGATTTTCTGACGGCCTTTGGATGCACTATAAACTGATTCAATCAGTCTTTGACATTGAGATTTCCGGGCTTGTGCCAGTAGGCAACAACAGGACCGGCAATGTAGATTGATGAATAAGTACCGGTAATCACACCGATAAGCATGACGAACACAAAGTCGCGGATTGCGATACCGCCGAATATCAACTGAACAAGAAGAACAATGAAGACCGTTGCAGAAGTAAGAATTGTTCTGCTGAGAGTCTGATTGATACTTGCGTTGATGATATCCTTGTATGTCTTGTTTTTCATCAGCTTGAGATTTTCTCTGATTCTGTCGTAGTTAACGATTGTATCGTTAAGAGAGAAACCGATAAGAGTCAGGATCGCCGCGACAACCTGAAGCGAAAGCTGTCCGCCGATCAGGATATAGGCACCGACACCGACAATAATATCGTGGATCACAGCAATATTCGCAGCGATAGAGTAAGAGAACTCGAAGCGGAGCGACATATAGAGAATCATCGCGACAAAGGCGAGAAGAATCGCAAGTACGGAGGACTTCATGAACTCCTTACCGATGAGAGCACCGAGAGTCTTCTCTTCACCGCCGCTGAATTTAGCGTCAGGGAAAGCAGCCTTGAGCTCGTCAACGATCTTGCCGGACATGTTTTTGCTTTCCTGATTTTCAGCTGTCTTATTTCTGATGACGATTTCCAGTTTCTTCTTGCCGTCAACGTTGCCGGAAGACTTGTATGAAACCTTGTTTTCATATCCCTGCTTTGAGAGGAAGGCGGAAATCGCATCCTGCGGAACCTGCTTCTCATAGTCAACCATGAGCTGAGTACCGCCGGTGAAGTCTACGCTGAGAACATGCGAACCTTTGAATATCGCAACGCCGATAAAGATCACGGAAATCGTTATCGAGAAGATAATCGCAGGCTTGAGCCATTTAAGGAAGTCAAAGTTTGTTTCCTTGATGAAGTGATTCATCTTGAGATCCTTGACCTTGGTATATTTGGTCATCAGATCAAAGAGAAGTCTTGTAAGGAAAACAGCCGAGAACATTGTTGTGAAGATACCGATGGCAAGCGTAATGGCAAAGCCATTGATTGCGCCGGTACCGAGCCACATGAGAATGGCAGCAACAATAAGAGTTGTAAGGTTGGAGTCAAAGATCGCCGAGAAAGCCTTGTCGAAACCGATGTCGATGGCATTCTGCACGGTCTTGTTATTCTTGAGTTCTTCACGTATGCGTTCATAGATAAGAACGTTGGCGTCAACCGCCATACCGAGTGTCAGGATAACACCGGCGATACCGGGAAGAGTAAGTGTCACGTCGAAGGCGGCAAGAGCGCCAAGAAGCATGACTGCGTTGGCAATCAGCGAAATATTCGCAATCATACCGGCTCTGAGATAGTAAACCGCCATGAAAATCATGACGAGCACTGTACCTATAAGGCCGCTGTAGATACCGTCACGGACGGTTTCCTTACCGAGAGTCGGGTCTGTGTCGAACATGGCACGGACTTCAACTTTTGCAGGAATACTTCCGCCGACAAGGGCATCAGCAAGAGTCTTGGCTTCTTCTGTCGAGAAGTCGCCTGTGATCTGAGCATGACCGCCGTCGATTGCGGCGTTAACCCTAGGTGCTGAATAAAGCTTGCCGTCCAGAACGATTGCAAGCAGACGTCCAACATTCTGGCGGGTTGTATCGCTGAACATTTTGGCGTAAGCCTGATTAAAAGAAAGATTGATCTGCTTCTGTCCGAACTGGTCCATAGTCGGACCGGCACTGACAATTCCTTTTCCGTCCATCTGCGGGAGACGGTCAACAAAGAAAGTTCTTTTTACCGGAGCCTTGTTGTCACGTGCAGAACCGACAGCGCTCTTTGAAGCGTGTTCAACAGTCTCCATCTTCTCATAGCCTACAGGTATCTGGAATGCTTCCGGATTAGCCTGATATTCCTGAACAAGACGGTCATTGTCGACATGAACAAGACGGAACTGGAGAGAAGCAGACATCTTTATAAGATTAAGAAGTCTGATTTTTTCTTCCTTGGTGACAACAGGAACTTTGAGAGAAATGTAACGCTGTCCGGCAGGGGAAATTTCACTTTCGTAAATGCCCTGACTTTCAAGACGTCTGCGCAGTGTTTCAATGGCAACATCTCTATAGTGCTCATAGTCAGCGTCAAGATCTTTCGGTTTATCGCCTTCCTTGACATTCTTCAGACTTGCATCAGGAATGAGTTCGAGGAAGAATTCCACACCGCCATTGAGGTCAAGACCGAGTCTGATCGAACCGGCCATATTTCTTCTGACGACACTGATTACATCCTTATTGCCGCTGACGTTATGATTCTTTACAATAGAAGGCTTTATATAATCTGCAAGTGAAACGTTCTTTTCATTTGCGGCATCTTCAAGCGCAATTGAAGGGTAGAGATTCTTGTCTTTTTCCTGCTTATCTTTTGCGAGTTTTATCACCGACTGCACAACGGAGTCGTTTTTGTTGACAAGCATAGCGTCAAATGTCTTGTAAAAGTCTTTCTGGTGAAGAGGATACATCGACACAAGAAAGACTATGAGTACAAGAATCGCGAAAATTGATCTGAGTACTACAGGCTTCTTATTCATTATTTCTTTTCTTCCTTATCTTTCACATCCTCTTCAACAACGGAAACTACGCCGGGCTTGCTTACTTCAACCTTGACGTTATCCGCAATTCTGACGATGAAACTGTTTTCCTTTACGTTTGTCACAACGCCGTAAATGCCTCCGGCTGTAACAACTTTATCACCGCTTTTGATGGCTCCAAGCATAGCTTCACGCTTCTTGCTTTCTTTCATCTGAGGTCTGATCAGGAGAAAATAAAAGATTACTCCGAAAAGTACAACTGGTACCCCCATCGAAATAATGCTTTCGAGCGCTCCAGGCTGCTGTCCCGCTGCCTGTGCCTGCGCTAGAACCGGAAGATTGTTCAGCATAATTTTTGCCCTTCTTCATATATTTTAATTATGATTTTATATGCAAACAGAATTCGTAATATACATGGAGCACTAAAAATGACAAGCTGAGAGCGTATCAATTTCAGCCCTTTGCCAAAAAGACTCTCTTTAGATTTCAAGATAAACATGAAAACAAAATCTTGAAAACGGTAACACCTGTAAATATGTTAACATAATTAAAAATAAAATCAACATATAAAAAAACAATAAATCAATTCATAGACAAGAAAGGAGATGGTATGAATAATTAGCTGGGACTCGCGGCATCAGCTTTGAAGCGGTAGAA
>JAKJHH010000073.1 GCA_022703965.1 Verrucomicrobiota bacterium | reverse complement strand
GTCTCCTCCTAAAGCTTGAGAAATTGTTTTGACCGCCAGTGTTTTGGCAAGACCTGGCAGACCTTCGAGAAGTATGTGTCCGTCTGCGATGAGGGAGAGGATCAGTCTGTCGATGAGTTTTTCCTGTCCGGCCAGGATTCTGCCTATTTCCGTTTTTAATACAGGGATGAATGCTGAAGCTTCTTTTATTTTCCCCTGAAGTTCCTGTAGTTCATTCTGCTGCATTTTATGTTTCTCCGTATTTCAGAATTTTGTTTTGTTTCAGACGGAATAGACATCGTCCGTTCATCTTTGTTCTGGAAAAATTTTGAAAAATATAAAAAAGAAGCGGATTTTTAAGATCCGCTTCTTCATTTCGAGCTTAAATGCTCTTGTTTTACTTCGACAGGTCGACAGGTTTGTCGTCCGGAATTCCGTATACGGTCAGATCGTAGTTGTTATATACGGTCAGGACGTTGAGCCTGTGATAGTCTACATAGACAAGCTCTTTGAACTTGGAATCCTTGAGCAGTTCCTCCGTCGATATGTCGCCCCATCCGAAGCTGAGGGCTCCGAATGTATATGGCAGGGGGATTGTAATCTTCGACACGTGGGCCTTTTTATATTTTTGAAGCGCTGCCGGATGGAAATCCTCAATATATTTGGGATTTACATAGAAAGTCCCGTCAGTGTCGTCAAAAAGAAAGCCGGTCGCCGGTTCAATCCCCATCCGGACGCATCCTGTCATGAGGAAAGCGCCCGCGACAGCGGCGGCAACAGTTATGATAAGACGGCTTTTCATTGGCGTCTCCGTTGTTTAGTGCTTATTTATGGCCTGCGTTCGGATTCTTATCGCCCTGTCCGTCTTCTTTTTCTCCATAGACCACTACAGTGAAGTCCTGATAGAATATGAAGACGTTTGTGTATTCGTAATCGACGTTTTTGATCTTGGTGATGCCGGCTTTTTGAGCCGCTGTCTTAAGAGAGCAGTCGCCCCAGCCGAAAAGCAGAAGTACGTTTGTCGCAGAAGCTTTGCCCTTGAGGGTGCCTGTTGTCTGTGCCTGGAAAAGCGGGGCTTTCTGTTCGGTGTAAAGGATTCCGCGCGGAGGCATTACAGGTGTCATTGCGCAGCCGCTGAGAACTGCAACCGCAGCAACGGCGGAGGCGAATTTCAGAATGTTCTTCATCATCTTTATGTCTCCTCTTTATTAGATGGTGATCTAAACTAAGTACAGTCAGTAATTAGTTTTTTCAAGTACAATTATGCGAAAGTGCCGCCTTTGTGTCCCCAGTGTGAGCCGCTCACTTCAAGGAAGTTTATATAGACGGATGAGGCGCTGATGCCGAGTTCCGACTCAATGGCATCGCAAATATGGTGGCTGAGGCTTTTATTCACTGCGGCAGTGAGGCCTCCGATTCCTCTCACTTCAACGAGGGCAGAATCTTTGATTTCTCCTGAGAAGGAGATGACAGCGCAGTCTTCTATGATCGACTGGACATATGCTTCAGGTTTGGAAGTTCCTTTGGCTAAGACATGGGAAAGGAGCAGTGCAAGAGTTTCTTTCTTTTCCTGACTGCACTGAACTGACAGCGTGGTTTTGATTAAAGGCATTTTTATTTTCTCCTCTGTTTTAAAGACTTTTCAGATTTTCCCTGAAGACCTCAAGAGATGAGGCGTTGAGGTATATATTTGTTTTTTTCTGATTGCCGAGACTTTCAAACGGAACGTAGTTGTGACCCGAATAGACGATAAGCGAATCCTCAAGCGGCATGATGACATTTTTCATAGTATTGAACATTTGAGAGTCCTTGCAGTAGCCGCAGCAGTCAATGAAGAGAGTGTCGCCGGTAAAAAGTGCGTCAGCTTCTGCGAGTTTATATATAACGCTGTCCTCCGTATGGCCTGGGGAGTAGAGGCATTCCACATAGCTCGTGCCGAAAGGCAGTTTTTCGTGATCTTTCAGATTTATACTGTGAGGGTATCTGCATAAGGGATGTCCGGCAACCTGGATATCGTTGCCGTATCTGTTTTTGATTTCCTCAACTCCGGTAACGTGATCGTGGTGTCCGTGTGTAAGCAGAATATATTCAAGTTTCAGAGCGTGTACTTTATCAAGCACCGCGAAGGATTTTTTGATATCGCCGCACGGATCGACAATCAGGGCTGAATTTCCTGTAACAGCAATATACGAATAGTTGCTGTCGAAGCCGCCGCAGTCTATCTGGAACACTTTTACTCCGGAATCCATTTTGTGCAGCCTTTCAAAAGAACATGTATATGGAGCCGATAATAATAACGAGTCCGGTTGAGCTGTAAAGCATGATACGTCGCTTCAATGTATCACGTCCGGGGACGTATGAGCCTGCTATTTTTCGGCAACCTCCTGCTTTCAGGTAGTTTGCCAGACGCCTCCGGTCTCCCTGACGGGCGGAGTAGTTGACAGGTTCATATCGTTTTGTCCGCCGCATCATTTGTCAGACCTTCATTGCTATCAGGATTGCCAGAGCGACAATGATGCCAGTTATTATGAATCCGGCTATGAGCGGCATGAAAAAAAGTGTGCCGAAGCGGAGCAGCTGGAAGATTGTCAGAGAATTTATTTCATGTATGAATTCGTGTCCGGCAGAGTGCTTGGGAGCATGCGAGTTTTCCCTGTGTATATGAAGCTTATTGTGTATTCTTACAAGTTCCAGACGGCTGTCCTCAAGTGTTTTCATTGCCGGTGCAAGGTTTTGAAGGCTGACGCTGTCAGTCCAGTTTGCGTCATCAACAAGTTCAATTTTATCTTCAAGTTCTTCGAGGACTTTATAAGAGGCATCAAGCTCGGAGGCTCGTTTTGTATGATTTTCGTAGTCCGTAGATATTTTTGAAGACATTTCGACCAGCTTTGTCTGGATCTCTTTTTTAAGACGTCTGTAGTCTTCCAGTCTCTTGGCGACAGCCTTGCGGGTTTCCGGATCATCGGGAACGGCAGGAGATGCGGCGGGCTCCACTTGATCCTGAGCGCCGACTTGGTCGGGCTGTGATCCTGTTGTGGCTTCCGATATTTTTCCGCGGATATTATGCAGTCCGCTGCTTACGAATGCGCCTTTTTTCATGTAATGGAGTTCCCTGTAATTATCTGACTAAGATATCCCCGACGGAGCGGGAGGTCAAGTTTTTTCCTCATATCCTTGCTTTGAAGGATATTCTCGGATCGGCAAGTACATACATTATGTCAGCCAGCAGAATGCCGGCAAGTGTCAAAGCTCCTCCGAAGGCGAAAAGCGCCATCATCACCGGAATGTCGCGACTGGTCAGTGCGACCATCGACAGAAATCCCATTCCTGGAATGTTGAAGACATATTCAATAAAGATACTTCCGCTTACCAGTCCGGGAAGAAGTCCGGCAAAGAGAGTTATCATGATTATAAGGGAGTTCATGAAAGTGTGGCGAAGTACAACAAGATATTCGGGCAGTCCTTTGGCGCGTGCGGTTCTTATGAAGTCCTGAGCTGATACGTCAATCATTCCTGCTCTGACAAAGCGCGATAAGCTTGCAAAACCCGCATAGCTCAGGCAGAAGACTGGAAGAATATAGTATTTCGAGCTGTCCAGAAGTGTCTGCCATGTCGAGATTCCGAATTCCCCGCCTGACGGCGCAAGCCCCTTCAATGGAAAGATCGGGAAATGTCCGCCCTTGCAGAGAGTCGCCTGTACAAGCAGAGCAACCCAGAAGCCGGGAAGCGAATAAAGCAGAAACAGAAAAAACGTCAGTACATTGTCGGTTTTCGTTCCGCTTTTCATGCAGGAATATATTCCCAGCGGTATCGCAAGAATGTAGGTGATAAGGATTGCCCAGGCGTTAAGATGTATGGTTACAGGCAGTTTTTCCAGAATCAGTGCCGTGACAGGACGACCCTTGTCGACAGCCACTGATGTTCCGAAATCGCCTTTTGTAAGTACGTCTTTGAGCCATAGGCTGAATCCAACATAGACAGGTTTGTCCAGATGAAGTTTTTTGCGCATGACCTGATTGACTCCAAGCTCCTTTTTTTCAGCGGAGAGACTGTCTCCGGAGCTTTTTGAGCCGGACTCCTCAAGCATTGAGGACTTGGACGGATCTCCGGGCGCAAGACGGGCTAGGGTGTAGCTTATCAGCAGAATGATAAAAAGCGTGAACAGTGCCATGCCCAGACGTTTTAAAAGATACTCAATCATTTCTGTCTTTCTTTTCTCTTCATATGGGGATACATATACTCCGCTAAAAATTTTTATTCAAGCAGGGCAGGACTTAAATAGCTTTTCTTTAAATTAAATGCCTTATTAATTTAATAAAGATTGATATTTGTCGCTATTTCTGCTTGCATTGATTTTTAGACCCCTGTATTTTCTGAACAGAAACAGATAAGAAATGAATATGCATATAATATATAAGGAGATCCTGCCATGTGGGACTATACAAAAAAAGTGATGGACCACTTCCTGAATCCAAGGAATGTCGGTGAAATCGAAAACCCCGATGCCGTCGCGGAAGTCGGCAATATAAGCTGCGGCGATGCCCTTAAGCTTTTTATTAAGCTTGATGCCAACGGCAGAATTTCCGATGTCAAATTCAAGACTTTCGGATGCGCCAGCGCAATCGCTTCATCTTCGGCCTTGACCGAACTGGTCAAAGGCATGACTCTTGATGAAGCCGAAAAGGTTACAAATCAGGACATAGTGAAGGTTCTTGGAGAGCTTCCAGAGGAAAAAATGCATTGCTCCGTCATGGGGATGGAAGCCCTTCAGGCCGCTATTCAGAATTATCGCAAGGGCGTGAAGGATGCGACTCCTTTTGACAGGGATGAGGATCATGAGGGACGCATTGTCTGCCACTGCTTCGGAGTAACTGATGTGAAGATTCGCAAAGTGGCTCTTGAGAACAATCTCAGAACCGTTGAGCAGATCACAAGCTATACCAAGGCCGGCGGCGGTTGCGGATGCTGTCTGGATGATATTCAGGAAATTCTGGACGGACTCTGGAAAAATGCTCCAGCTGTTGCGGCTCCGGCTGTCAAAGATCCGACAGGATTCAGCGGACTTTCTCTCGTACAGAAAATCCTTAAAATTCAGGATGTCATTGACAAGGAAATTCGTCCTCTTCTCGAACGGGACGGCGGAAGCATCGAGCTTGTGGATGTGAAGGACAACAAGGTAATTGTCAGACTCAAAGGCCGTTGTGCCGTATGTCCGACTTCCAAAATAACACTTAAAAATACGGTTCAGGGAAAACTCCGCGAGTTTGTTTCCCCTGTACTTGAAGTGGAGGACAGCGCAGGCTGACCATCCACTTCTTTTATATAGGAGCATACTCCAATGGATAACAAAATAATTTATGTAGATAATAATGCGACGACTCAGGTTGATCCTGAAGTGTTGAAGGAAATGATGCCGTTCTTTTCGGAGTACTACGGTAATCCGTCAAGCATTCACAGTTTCGGCGGACAGGTCATGAAGTACGTCGAAGAGGCACGCCATAAAGTGGCTGAACTTCTCGGAGCCCGTGACACCGAAATCATCTTTACAAGTTGCGGAACTGAAAGCGACAATGCCGCCATATTCAGCTCTCTTTTTCTCTGTCCTCAGAAGAGAAAGGTTGTTGTGTCAAAGGTTGAACATCCTGCCGTTCTGAATCTTGCGAAGGAATTGGATAGACGCGATTATCAGATTGCGGAAATTCCGGTCGATTCAAAGGGACGTATTGATCTTGAACGCGCGGAAGAGATGATTGATGACTCCACTGCCGTTGTCTCCGTCATGTGGGCTAACAATGAAACAGGCAATATTTATCCTGTTGAAAAGCTTGCCGAAATAGCTCATCGTCATGGAGCAGTTTTTCATACCGATGCAGTGCAGTCAGTTGGCAAGGTTCCTGTCAACATGGCGAATTCGTCGATAGATATGCTCAGTCTTTCCGGACATAAACTTCATGCGCCAAAGGGGATTGGAGTACTCTACGTCAAGCGCGGCGTGCGTTTCCGTCCTTTTGTAATTGGAGGGCATCAGGAAAAAGGACGTCGCGGCGGAACTGAAAACGTTGCTCTTGCCGTCGGTCTTGGCAAAGCTGCCGAACTTGCCCGCGTTAACATGAATGTCGAGACTACAAAAGTAAAGGCGCTTCGCGACAGACTGGAAAAGACTATTCTTGAGACCATCCCGTCTGTCAGAGTAAACGGTGATGTTGAAAACCGTCTTCCGAATACCAGTAACATAAGTTTTGAATATATAGAGGGCGAGTCGATTCTGATGCATCTTGACCGCTATGGAATATGCGCGTCAAGCGGCAGTGCCTGTACAACAGGAAGTCTGGAACCTTCGCATGTCCTCAGAGCAATGGGAGTTCCCTATACGGCGGCTCACGGAGCCATCCGTTTCAGCTTCTCAAGATTCAATGAAGAAGCCGATGTGGATGCTATTTTGACCCATATTCCGGGGATAATTCAAACTTTAAGGAAAATTTCTCCATATTGGAACTGATTTTTAATGGAAAAATATTATAGGGATGCTATTATTCAGAAAATAGATCCAACTTTGTAACCTTTAAGGAGCTGTGTTTGCGATGGCAGAAGTAGTGTTAAAAGATGTTTGCAAGGTATATGACGGCGGAGTTGTCGCTGTCAATAAAGTTAATCTTCATATAAAAGACCGCGAGTTCATGGTGCTTGTCGGACCTTCCGGATGCGGTAAGTCCACATCACTCAGAATGGTTGCCGGTCTTGAAGATATTTCAAGTGGAACAATCTCCATCGGAACAAGAATCATCAATGATGTTCCGCCGAAAGACAGAGACATCGCCATGGTTTTCCAGAACTATGCTCTCTATCCACACATGTCGGTCTATGACAACATGGCATTCGGTCTTAAACTCAGAAAGTTTAAGAAGGAAGATATCAGAAAGCGCATTGAAGAAGCTGCTGACATTCTTGGTCTTCAGCCCTATCTCCATCGCCGCCCGAAGGCTCTCTCCGGCGGTCAGCGCCAGCGTGTTGCCGTAGGCCGTGCCATCGTCCGCAAGCCCGAGGCCTTCCTCTTCGACGAGCCCCTTTCAAACCTCGACGCGAAAATGCGCGTTCAGATGCGTACTGAAATCAGTAAACTTCATACAAGACTCGAAACAACAATGATCTACGTTACACATGACCAGATCGAAGCCATGACAATGGGCGACAGAATCTGTGTTATGAAAGACGGTTTCATTCAGCAGGTTGATACTCCTCTGAACATCTATGACAACCCGACAAATATGTTCGTGGCCGGATTTATCGGAACTCCTCCGATGAACTTCTTCAAGGGAACTGTCGAAAAGATTGA
Organism: Verrucomicrobiota bacterium; assembly: GCA_022703965.1. Classification (GTDB taxonomy): domain Bacteria; phylum Verrucomicrobiota; class Lentisphaeria; order Victivallales; family UBA1829; genus JAKJHH01. Next base: position 9,293 of record JAKJHH010000073.1, on the reverse strand, counting down.
CGGCGCTCTTTACTTCAAGGACAACACAACAGTTTCAATCAAGCTTCCCGAAGACTGGAAGGAAAAGGCCGAGACGCTTATCGGCAAGGCAGCTGTTTTCGGAATCCGTCCGGAAGATATCGGTTCAGACCGTTCAGAAGGCGATCCGAATGCTCCGAGAGTCAACGCCAAGATAGAAGTTATGGAGCCAATGGGCGCTGAAACATATCTCTATCTCAACACAGGAACACAGTCGTTTATCGCATGCGTTGAAGCCCATAGGAAGGCTGCTGTCGGCGATGCGATTTCTCTCTCGCTCGCAATGAAGAAGGCTCATCTCTTTGATGCCGCTTCCGAGCTAAGACTGATTTGATTTAAATAAATAGATCTTCAGGGCCGGGTGATCCTGCAAAGGAAATTCCCGACCGGCGGTAAAGTCCGCGAGTCCTTCGGGACAGACATGGTGTGATTCCATGACCGACAGTAAAGTCTGGATGAAAGAAGGTCACAGAATAGTTTAGTACCATTCTATAAACACGGCCCTGAATTCTTTACGGAATTCAGGGCTTTTTTATTTTGGAGGATATTATGAGTTTCAAGTTCGATTCAGTGGAATCAGTAGTAGAGGACATCAAGAACGGGAAGATGATCATCGTAACAGATGATGAGAACCGTGAGAATGAAGGCGATCTTGTTTGCGCAGCATCCAAAATCACTCCTGACATTATTACCTTCATGGTAACTTATGCCAGAGGCCTTGTCTGTGTGCCGCTTCTTCAGGAAAGAGCTGTCAAACTCGGTATCGGCAAGCCGCCTGCCAAAGATAATTTTGCAACTGCTTTCACTGAAAGCGTCGATGTTCGCAAAGGTACAACGACGGGTATTTCCTCTTTCGACAGAGCCAAGACGGTGGAGGCTCTCATTGATGAAAAGGCGGTTCGCGAGGACTTTATAAGTCCCGGCCACATGTTTCCCCTAATGGCGCGTCCCGGCGGAGTTCTTCAGCGAGCCGGACATACAGAGGCGGCGGTGGATCTCGCAAAGATGGCCGGTTTTTATCCCGGCGGCGTCATCTGCGAAATCATGAACGATGACGGTTCGATGGCTCGTCTTCCCGATCTTTTCAAGTTTAAAGAGAAGCATAATCTGAAAATTTGCTCCATTGCGGATCTGATTTCTTTCAGAAAACGTGCAGAACGTTTGATTGCTTGTGAAGAAACAGTGGATTTTCCGACAAAATACGGTAAATTTAAGCTACATCTTTATCGTTCGCTTATCGACGGCAAGGAGCATGTGGCTCTGAGCATGGGCGATCTTAAGGGAAAAGAAGATGTGCTTGTGAGAATGCACAGCGAGTGTCTGACCGGAGATGTCTTCGGCTCCGCCCGTTGTGATTGCGGTTCCCAGCTTGATACGGCCTTGCAGATGATAGCTAAGGAAGGCCGCGGTGTTCTGGTCTATATGCGTCAGGAAGGCCGCGGTATCGGACTGGCGAATAAGATTCACGCTTACAAGCTTCAGGATCAGGGTTATGATACTGTTGAAGCGAATGAGAAGCTCGGATTCCCGGCTGATCTTCGCGAATATGGACTTGGCGCTCAGATTCTGCTGGATCTCGGAATAAAGGGAGTTCGTCTTCTTACGAACAATCCGAGAAAGCTTGTGGGAATAGAAGGTTACGGTTTGAAAATAGCGGAGCGAGTACCGATAGTGATAGCTCCGCATGAACACAATAAGAAGTATTTGAAAACTAAAAAGGAACGTCTCGGTCATATGTTGCCGGGCGGAAATTCCAATGGAGATAATAAGTAATGAACAAATCGTACAACGTTTATGAAGGAACTCTGGAGGCGCGCGGACTCCGTTTCGCCATCGTATGCAGTCGCTTCAATGAGTTTTTTGTGAGCAAGCTCCTCAGCGGTGCTGTGGATTCAATCGTCAGACATGGCGGCAAGATTGATGATATTGATGTCGCATGGGTTCCCGGCTCCTACGAGGTTCCTTTTGCCGTCCAGAAATTTGCCAGAACAGGCAAGTATAATGCGGTTCTGGCTCTCGGCGTTGTGATTCAGGGCGCGACTTCCCATGCAGGTTACATCAATGCTGAAGTTGCCAAATCTCTTGCCATGATCGGGATGGATACTGGAGTTCCTGTGACATACGGAATGATCACTGCCGATAACATCGAACAGGCTATTGAACGCAGTGGTACCAAAGCCGGCAATAAGGGTGCGGATGCAGCCATTGCCGCTATCGAAATGGCCAATCTCAACAGGGTTATGCCCGGAAAATGACAGAGATTCTTATGGACAGTTTCCGAAACGAAAACGAAAAAGAAAAACCGAGAACTTTCAGTCATTTTAAAAGACTTGGAAGAGAACTTGCCATGCAGTATCTTTTCCAGTGCGATTTGAATAATGAAATCGCCGAATCTCAGGAATTCTATCAACTCTTCTGGCAGCAGGCCGCCGAGTCCGGCGTATTTCCCGATAACCGTGTTTTCCGCAAGGGCAGAGCTTATGCGGAGAAAATTATCGAAGGGGTGAAGAGCAAGCATAGTACTATTAATGAGCTTCTTGTGAAGTATTCCGAAAAATGGGATATCGACAGAATGGCGGTTGTCGACCGCAATATCATGCGTGTAGCAATCTATGAAATGATGTGCTGTCCCGATATTCCGCCTATTGTCAGCATCAACGAGGCTCTGGAAATTGCCAAGAACTTCAGCGCCGAGAAATCAAGTACCTTCATCAACGGTATTCTCAACGGCATAAAGGATGAGCTTGCTTCTTCGGCTCCCGCTCAGGAGGCAAAGTCCTGATGAAGTCTCTTTTCTCGGTTTTTCAGAAAGGTTTCCAGAAGACCGCGACATCCATATCAAGAACAATAAGCGGCATATTTTCAGGTTCTAAGGCTTGGGATGACGCCACATTCAAGAGTCTTGAGGATGCTTTGGTCGCCGCAGATTTCGGAATCATATGTAGCCGGAAAATCGTTTCCGGAATACGTGACCGTTATGAACGCGGACTGATTCAGACTGACGCAGATATAATTCAGATTGCGCGTACTGATATTCTGGAAATCCTGAAAGCCAATCTCCGTCCTATGAATTTTGTTGAAGGACGACTCAATATTATCATGCTGGTCGGTGTCAACGGCAGTGGCAAAACAACCACTGCCGGAAAGCTTGCCTATCAGTGGATTCGTGACGGACGCAAAGTGATGCTTGCCGCATGTGATACCTTCAGAGCCGCCGCTGTTCAGCAGCTTAATCTCTGGGGGGAGCGCACCGGTGCTTATGTCGTAAGCTCGAAGCAGGGAGCCGATCCTGCTTCTGTGGCCTATGATGCCATACAGGCCGCTCTTTCACGGAAGTCCGATATTCTTATCATTGACACCGCAGGACGTCAGCATACCCGCAAGGGACTTATGGATGAGCTTGCGAAGATGCGTAGAATCATAGACAAACTTTATCCTGATGCGCCGCTTGAAGTCTGGCTTACCATTGACTCCGGCACAGGTACCAATGCCGCTGTTCAGGCAAGAGAATTCAGCGGATGCACCGGCGTTACCGGATTGGTTCTCACAAAACTCGATGGAACAGGTCGCGGCGGAACGATTGTTCCCATTCAGAGTGAATTCAAACTTCCGGTTTTCTTCATAGGACTTGGAGAGCAGCCTGAAGATCTTCAACCTTTTGACTCGGATTATTATCTCGACGCTGTTTTTGCTAAAAATTAAGACTTAAAGGGGGATTTATGTTCAAATATCTGCTGAGTTTCTTTTGTTTTACGGCCATGCTTTCACTTGCCGCCCAGGATAACGCGAAAATGTTTGCCATGAAATTGGAGGACATTATCGATCCTGACGGTGCCTTTCTGGACACCAAACCTGAAGATTTTCTTACTAAAGATCGCAAGCCTTTTTTCAAATGGCTCTCGGAAGATAAAAAAGACGCTGTCCGCTATCCCGCCTATGATAATGGAAAAATGGATTTTCTTTCTGTTCCGCTTTGCGAAGTTGTGATTCGTTTTGAAGATGGAGCTGTTGGAAAAGTGGAAGCAAAAATTTATGATCGCGGCGATGTCCGTGATACATTCTCATCAGCCGAAATGGATGATCTGATTGACAGGATAACAGAAAAAATGACTACATGGCTTGCGGTCAAGCCTACTGAACTCAGAAAGAGAAAGGTTGGTCAGGCTGATGTCCAGAGAAAAGTTTGGATCAAAGGTCAGGTTGCCTTCCTGATGAAGTGGAGTTTCAACTCTAAGACAAAGCAGTCCGAATATATTCATCTGGATGTCTTCAAGTTCGATCAGAAAAGCGATCCCCGCAGAGACTTGCCGGATACAGCCGGACAAAAAGCCGACACTGTGTCAAAAAAGGATATCAAGGAAAACGTCAAGAAAAAGGATGACGGCGATGTCTATGTGGATAATGTGCCCATGGTGGATCAAGGCTCCAAAGGATATTGCGCCATAGCAACGGCTGAACGTGTATTGCGCTATTACGGACTTGATGTATCGTCCAGTATGCTGGCTCAGCTTGCCGGAGCGGATGCGGATCGCGGTACAAACGTCATGGAAATGATGGATGTTCTGAAAAAATGCAGTGCTAAATTCGGAGTTAAAATATATCCGGCATACTGTATTTACGCGCCGGAAAAAAACTTCCGCGACATGGTTTCGAAGTACAACAACATTGCCAAAAAGAAGAAAATGACTCCGATTTCAGAAAGCGATAATATTCTCAATATCTATCAGAATGCCAATCCTGAACTTCTGGCGCAGGCTAGAATAGAAGCTGACAAGACAGGATTCAAGAAGTTCCAGACCTATGTCAAGGAAAATGTCGATAAGGGTATTCCTGTTGTCTGGAGTATTATTACCGGGGTAGTAAAAGAGGAAATACCTCAGACTGTTGTCGCCGGCCATATGCGTTTGATCATCGGCTACAATCAGAATAAGGAAATTGTCTTCAGCGACTCATGGGGCAGTGCCCATGCTTACAAGAAGATGAGCTTTGAAGATGCTTGGTCTATTACGACAGGCTACTACATATTTGATTTGCGGAAGCAGTAAAATAAGGATTTCTGAAATGTATTCCCGTGATGATGTCAAGTGGATGCGCAGAGCATTGTCTCTGGCGAGACGCGGACTTGGTTCAACAAGCCCCAATCCAATGGTCGGCGCCGTTATTGTAAACAACGGAAGTCTGGCAGGTTCCGGTTATCACAAAAAGGCAGGAGAAGCTCATGCCGAAGTAAACGCTATTGCCGATGCCGGAGTTCTCTGTCGAAAGTCCACTTTGTATGTCACTCTTGAACCTTGCTGTACTTTCGGTAGAACTCCACCTTGCACGGATGCGATTCTGAAAGCCGGAATCAGCAAAGTCGTCATCGGCTGCACTGATCCTAATCCGCTTCACGCAGGCAAAGGAATTGAAATCCTCAAGAATGCCGGACTTGAAGTCGTTTGCGGAGTTGAGGAAGAACAGTGCCGTCGTCTGAATGAACCCTTTTTCAAGTGGATTAGTACGTCAATGCCTTTTGTCTTGCTCAAGCTGGCGGTTACGCTTGACGGACATATTGCAACTGCATCCGGCGAGTCCCGCTGGATTACCGGAGAAATTGCCCGCAAACGCGTTCAGAAGCTTCGTATGTGGGCTGATGCGGTAATGGTCGGGGGAGAGACTGTCAGAAAAGACAAGCCGTCTCTGACTGTCCGTGAATACCCTTGTGCAAAACAGCCGCGCCGTCTGGTCGCTTCAAGAAAGATGACTAAGGATGAACTGGCTCTTTACATGACAGGAGAAACTCCTGAAATTGTTGCCCCTGATTCAAAAGACGCATGGTTGAGTCTGCTTCAGCGTCTTGGGGCGGAAAAGGTCACTTCTCTGCTTATTGAGGGCGGAGGAGAACTTGCCGCTTCAGCTCTTGCAGCCGGAATCGTTGATAAGGTCGAAATGCATATGGCTCCGAAAATTCTGGGCGGAAAGAACAGCCGTCCCTGCGTCGGAGGCCCTGATCCGGACTCTCTGAATTCAGCCTTGAATCTGAAAGACACAACAGTCTTCAGGCTTGGACAGGATATCTGTATTTCCGGTTATCTCTGATTTGAATATACAGAAATTGCTGATAAAATACCTGTATTCTTCGGTGTTTTATCATGGATACTCACAGCAAACTCGAAATACTCTCAGAAGATTCAAAATATGACCTCGCCTGCGCGTGCGGAACCGGCAAAGAAGACCGGCGTCATCGCGGAGACGAGGGCAAATGGCTTTATCCCGTTTCTCTGCCGGGCGGCGGCTATTCCATTATGCTCAAAACTCTGCTTTCCAATGCCTGCCGCAATGACTGCAAATATTGTCCTTTACGGGCAGGGAGCAATGTCAGACGCTGCACTCTCACAGCTGTCGAGATTGCGGAGTCCTTTATGGACTACTACAGAAGAGGTAAAGTCTTCGGCCTGTTTCTGAGCTCTGGAGTCATTGACACCCCGGATAATACCATGGAAATTTTGAACTCTGCCATTCGTGTTCTTAGGAAAAAATATGATTTCCGAGGCTATGTGCATCTCAAGATAATTCCTGGTGCCTCCAACGCCGCCATTGAGGATGCCATATCTCTGGCGAGTGCGGTTTCCCTTAACATCGAAACTCCGGGTGAGCGTCATTTCTCACTGCTTTCAGACTCGAAGAATTACAATGAGGATATTATTCGTCCAATCAAACTTATTTCCGAACTGACAGCCAAAGGAAGCCGTTATCACAAGGTCAAGACTACCACTCAGTTTATAGTCGGAGCCTCGGACGAAAAGGATTCCGAGATTGTGAAGTATATGGGCGGACTTTATTCCAGACTCGATTATGACAGAATTTATTTTTCAGCCTATCAGCCCGGACTTGGCGCTCCTGATATTCCCGGGGAGCAGAACTTCAGTTTGTCAGGGGATACTGGCGGTTTCATGCGTGAACACCGACTCTATCAGGCGGAATTCCTGCTCAGAAAATATAAGTTCAGCGAGTCTGAATTCATATTCGGCGCGGATGGTAATTTCAGCTTGGAGAAAGATCCTAAAGAGATATGGGCGGATTCTCATCCTGAATTTTTTCCCGTCAACATAAACAAAGCAGCCAAGGAAGAGTTGGTCAGGGTTCCTGGCATCGGACACGAAACGGCAGCGTTAATCCTCAAGGAAAGGCTGTCCCATAGAATCTCCGGAGCATGGGCATTGCCTGTAAGAGGAAAGAGACTGGACAAAATACTTCATTACGTCTCTTTCTGAATCATTTGGGATGCCACCCATTTTTTAACATCGGGATATCTGTAATTCTCAAGAGCAGCGAAGCCTCGCAGATTTTTTGCCCGCGCCTGAGTCAGATATGGAGCTGTTATGCCGCAGAGAAATTTTGCCGTCAGCGCCGGGCTGTTCTTATGTTTTAATTTTTCAGCAAGAGCAGAAGAAAGTTCTTCAAAATTAAAACTGGAAAGAGGAGCAAGTTCATGACTTCTTTCTATTTTTACGGGGCCGCTCCGACACGTCGAACAATGACCGCAATTTTTGAATTTTAGCTTTTCTCCGAAGTACTCAGCCAGAGAACGGCTGAGGCAGTCGGCGGACTGAAACAAATTCAACATCTTTTCGATTCTTGAGATTTCAAGTTTCTCGCGTTCGACGAAAAAATCATAAATTTCATTGGCAACTGATTCTGTTGAGAAGTCCGTGTTGAGGATTTCAAATACTTCGACATTATCGCTTCCTTCAAGCTTGATGAAGGACTCCTGATGCAGATACTCCAGAGCTTTAACGATACGCTCGCGGTTGCTGCCTGTCTGCTCTTGAACGGCTTCGATATCCACTGTTGTCCAGACACGCTTTTTGTCGGATGCGTTGAACAGATTCTGAAGGAAGCTTCTTCGTTCTCCACTGAAACTTTGAAGAATCTCCTTTTCCGTCTTTATATTGCTGAAACGGTATTGAGCAAGATAAGAATAGACAGGCTTAATGATCTCTTTCATTTCGAGATGAACAAGCAGTGTTTTTAATGGAAGCGGGCGTATTCCGCTGCTGTCTGAAAGTTTTTTAGCTCTGATCTCCCAATTTTTCTCATTGCGCGGAATAGATTCAAGCAGATACATGATTCCGCGTTTTTCGGGGGTGTCTCCGTATATGAAGTTTTCCAGTACGTTCAGGTCGTTGAGATCCGCGAGGACGCTGCATTCGGACCTTTCGCCGTCCCGTCCGGCACGTCCGATCTCCTGACTGTAATTCTCGATTGATTTAGGGATGTTGAAGTGAATAACCCGTCTGACATTTTTCTTGTCTATTCCCATGCCGAATGCTATGGTTGCAGTTATACAGTCAGTCTGGCCGGACATGAATCTGTTCTGGACATTGATTCTGTCTTCCGTATCCATTCCTGCGTGATATGCTTCTGCGTTGATATTGCCGGATTTTAGAAAAGCAGCCAGATCATCGGCTGTTTTCTGTTGGGTGACATAGACTATTGAGGATGTTCCAGCAGCATTTTTCAGCATATTCAATAATTGCTGGCGTTTCTCTTCCGATGGAACATATTTGACTGAGAGGTCAAGGTTTTTCCTGTAGAAGCCCGTAACAGTTACGTCCTCGCCAGGAATTGAGAACTTGCTGCACATGTCATTTATGACCTCCGGATTTGCTGTTGCCGTAAGGAGAAGAACCTGCGGAATATGAAATTCCGTTTTATACGCCGGAATCTTCAGGTAATCAGGACGGAAATTGTGTCCCCATTCGGAAATGCAGTGTGCTTCATCGACGACCAGAAGCGATATCGGAATATCTTTGATGAAGTTGCGGAATCTTTCATTTTTAAAGCGCTCCACGGCAATCATGAGGATTTTGTGTCTGCCTGATCTAAGGCCGCTCATGATATCCTTTTCCTGCTGATATGAAAGTGTCGAATCAATGCTGACGGCGTCAATATTTTTAGATGTCAGAAAGTCTTTCTGGTCTTTTATCAGAGAGAGCAATGGGGAAATCACGAGAGTAAGATGAGGCAGTTTCAGGGCAGGAATTTGCCTGACCCGGTTGGAAATATGGCTGCCGCACTTTTGCCGGAAAGAATTTTCTCTATGACTTCTTCCTGTCCTGTTTTAAAATTATCGAATCCGAATTTATCTTTTAAAAAGTTCTTCAGCATCTCTCGTTTCCAGTCTGTGTAAAGGAAAGGAGCATACTCCGGAAAGACTGAAGATGCAAGCTGATACAAAATGAAAAAAGCTCCGTGACAGGAGCTTTTTCCATGATTCTATGGGGGAGGACAGT
>JAKJHH010000072.1 GCA_022703965.1 Verrucomicrobiota bacterium | reverse complement strand
TGTCGTATACCGGACACTCAAAAAGTGAGCCTTTAAAGGGAGGTTCCGTCGGGATAGCGGTGTCGGACGATATGTTTACATGGACAAAACTCTCAACTAAATCCCTGCTTGATTGCGATCCTGAACTTTACGAGACAGAGATTACGGGAAGTCGTCCTTTTCTGCACTGGCGCGATCCGTTTCTGATTGAGGATGACGGACTTTTTCACATACTGATTTGTGCACGAAACAAAAGCGGGCCAATCATGCAGCGCGGAACAGTAGCACATGCGACAAGCTCGAATCTGATTAACTGGAACTTGGAAAAAGCTTTAAGTGTAGTGCCTTTCTGCGAAGAAATGGAGTGTCCGCTTCTCTACAAAATCAACGGCCTTTATTATCTGCTCTACAGTACACACAAGGATCTGATTGATCCGGCCTGCATGGAGGAAAAAGAGAGAAAAGGAGGCCTTTTCTGTCAGGTTTCGGATAAACTTGAGGGATCTTACAGAAACAATCGCAGGATTCCTCTCGAGTCGGAAAAAGGATATTTTTATGCCTTGCAGCTTATTGTCAGCGAAAAGCGTTATCATCTGATCGGAACAGTGATAAACGACGAAAAAAAGCTGACTTACATAAGCGACGCTATCGAAGTGAAACCGGAAAAGGACGGACTCAGGATACTGGATCAAAACATCAAAATCTGAACAGAAGTCCTTTGTTTTTCCTTGCGCTGAACTTATATTCATAGCTTGAATATGCAGGGAAAAACTGATGCTAAAGAGCTTTGACGCCATTGCGGACAAGTTTTATACATGGATTTCAATTCCATGTAAAGGGAGACACTGGTTGCTTTATGCAGTAATGCTCTCTTTGCTGCTTTCCCTTTTCACTTCATTTCCGGATGAAACAGCTTATGGAAAGCAGAGAAGCGGAGAATTTAATGCAGTCATGCTCAAGGCAGAGCATCCTTTTACTCAGCTCTACTTTGGCGAAGACTCTCACAGCTCAAAGATAGCATTCAGACTCACGATGCCGGTTTTGATTCACGTTAGCGGCATGAATCCGCTTGCCATTACGGTTTTCGAGTACAGAGTACAGCTGCGGAATTCTTTTCCTGATGCTTTGCGCGTTGATAATTTTCAGGGAAACTGAAAACAAGGCTTATGCGTTCTTATTTTGTCTGGCAGTCGGACAAACTGCCGTCGGCAGCTCGTTTTTTACAGATGAAAACGCTACTTTCGACAGTATTGCGATACTCTTGCTCACAGTCGCAATATTCTCCAAAAATCCACTTATTATCTTTGTCTCGGTTTTTGCGGCTGCCTTTACAGATGAGCGGGCTCTGCCTGCATCTTCATTCGTACTGCTCTATCATCTATGGAAGGATACAGGAACGAAAAAATTTGCCGACATCTTTCACGTACTCCGGAACAAGGCATGTATCGGGATAATGCTATCCTGGACAACATATTTCGTATGCAGAATGCTTTTAAGCTTCTGTACTGATCTGAAAACCGGCAAAGGTGGTGTCGGGCTCTATCTTTTTGCAGAAAATATAGGAAGCCTGCCAAGCGGTCTCTGGTCAGCCTTTGAAGGTTTATGGCTGCCTGTAGTTGCTGCACTTATCCTGCTGATTAAAACACGGAGTGTCCTGAAATTTCTGATGATTTCAGGCTCACTCGCTGTCTGCATTACTGTCTCCATGTCTGTACTTGATATAACAAGGAGCATGATCTACATGTTTCCTGTGCTTTTTGTGAGCTTTCTCTGCCTGAAAAAGAGCAGTGATTTATGGATGAAAAGAATAATCTTCTGGGCTTTAGTGCTCTCATTGCTATGGCCGAATTATCAGACCTGCGGACAAAGCAGATTTATTCTCTGGGCGGCTTCAGTACCTGTACGTCTGATGTCTGAATGGATATCCTTAGAGCCCTGAAAAGAGGGAGTCTTTGTACTTCAGATATTCCTGCGAGGCAAAACGGTCGGTCATGCCGGCGATATAGTCTGCGGCTGCGCGATGGATTCCGTCATGGGCAATCCTGTCCTGAGTAGCGTGTCCCATGAGCTCGGGATTCTTTATGAAGACATTGAAAAGCAAGCTCATTCTGTCCCATGAAAACTCATTCAGACTTTTGAGCTTGGGATGAAAATAAAGATTGGCGTAAAGGAATTTACGGAGTTCCTGAGTCATTTCCTCGAATTCGGGACTGAAAGAGATCATTTTGAACTCCGAATTCTGAGCCGCATCCGAATTTTCAGGCTGATATTTTTTAATTAGACTGTGGGAATAGCGTATGGCGTCGCCGACCATCATATCAATCAGACACCTTACGGTAAAGGCGCGGAATCTGTCGGTATGGTCACGCAGTCCATGTTTTCTGGAGTTTTCGGCAGCAAGTTTCCAGATTTTTATTCCGGCAAGCATATCCTCGGTTATAAGTCCTGAATCAAGGCCGTCATCGACATCATGTCCGTAATAAGTCAGGTCGTCGCCGAGGTCTGCGATCTGAGATTCCAAGGACGGTTGCGGAGGCAGGATTATGCCGTCGAGCGAGCAGCTTTTGTCACGGTGCTTAAGGAGCCCGGAACGGACTTCCCAGCTCAGATTTATACCGTCATATTCGGGATATTTTATCTCGAGTATATCAATTACACGCAAAGCCTGATCGTTGTGGTCAAAGCCGCCATGTTCTGTCATGAGGCGGTTCATGGCACGTTCTCCGGCATGTCCGAATGGAGTATGTCCGAGGTCGTGAGCAAGAGCGATGGTCTCGGCCAGATCCTCGTTAAGATGCAAAGCGCGCGCGATTGTACGGCATATGGCGGCAACTTCAATGGTATGAGTCAGACGAGTGCGCAGATGGTCTCCGCTGTCGTTGAGGAAGACCTGTGTCTTGTATTCAAGACGCCTGAATGCACGGCTGTGAAGCACTCTGTCTCTGTCGCGCTGAAAGTCAGTCCTGAAAGGATGACTTGGTTCCTGAAAGCGACGACCGTGAGTCTGAGTGTTTTTGATGGCGTAGCCTGCCAGATCGGAATCCTCTCTGGCAAGCTGGTCGTTCAGGCTTCTTAGCATATATTTATCAGTTTCCGAAGAGTTCGGGAAGATGCTTGCGTACAAGCACGTCCATCTCTTCGTCGCTTATGCTGCTGATTCTGCCGTTGTTGTACTCGCTATCGATCCATGTCTTGATTGCGATAAGACCGGGATGATCCTTCTTTGTGTCTGCTCCATTGGGAACATTTGCGTGAACCCAATAGGCGAGACCGGCAAGACCGGAAGCGTTTGTGATCGCGACCTTGCAGGGACGCTTGAGCCATTTTTCGGTATCGAAGATATTATAGATTTCTTCGCTCTTTGTGAGTCCGTCTGCGTGAATACCCGCTCTTGTCGTATTGAAATCAGCACCGACAAAGGGATAATTCGGCGGAATGACGTGTCCGATTTCCTTGCGGAAGTACTCGGCCATTTCAGTGATGACAGTCGGATCAACGCCGTCGTGATGTCCGGAAAGCGACATCCACTCGAAAACAAGGCCTTCGATAGGCGGATTGCCTGTTCTTTCGCCGAAGCCGAGCAGAGTACCGTTCGCGGCGGCGCATCCATATGTCCAGGCACAAACAGCGTTGGCAAGCACTTTATGGAAGTCGTTATGACCGTGCCATTCGAGCTGCGCGGGCTTGATGTCGGTTTCTGTAAGTATCGCGTCGAGCATAGCAGGGATTCCGCGCGGAACCGGAACGCGGTCACAGGGGAATCCATAGCCCATTGTATCGCAAAGTCTGATCTTGACGTTCTTGCAAATTTCCATGGTCTCGTTGATCATGGGGATGACGAAGCCGTAGATGTCTGCGCGTGTAACGTCTTCAAGGTGACAGCGGGGCTGAATGCCGTTTTCGACGGCGGCGGCGACGATTTCCTTGTAGCTGTCGAGCGCCTGACGGCGGTTTTTCTTGAGCTTGAGGAATATGTGATAATCGGAGCAGGATGTGAGAATTCCTGTTTCCTTGAGGCCCATCTGCTTTACAAGTTCAAAGTCCTTCTTTACAGCGCGAATCCAGGCTGTGATTTCGGGAAACTTGAAGCCGAGTTCCTGACATTTTTCGACAGCTTTTCTGTCGGTTTCGCCGTAGAGGAAGAATTCCGACTGTCTGATAAGGCCGCGTGTTCCGCCGATTCTGTGCAGAAATGTGAAGATTTTCACTACCTGTTCGACGGTATACGGCGGTCTTGCCTGCTGACCGTCTCTAAAGGTTGTATCTGTTATCCAGAATTCGGACGGCAGGCGCGGCGCGACGGGTTTGCCGTCGAGTTTCACTGCCGGAATCTTGTCATAAGAAAAAATTTCCCTGTAGAGATTCGGTTCCGGAATGTTCTGAAGTCCTGCCATTTTTTCTGTTCCTTTTTGTCTGGAGTTATAGGTTAAGCCCCCTGCTCAGGAAGGCTTGATGTCTTTCTGGACGATTTCGCCCGGACGTGTACTTGCGTCCGGCCATATTTTGCGTCCCGGATAAATGCTTGTGTTGATGCCTGTATGAACGTTGTCGCCGACGATGCAGCCGAATTTACGACGTCCGGTATCAACGAGCTCGCCGTCCACGGTGGACTTGTGATTCTTGCCATCGTGACGCAGATTCGAGGTGATTGTACCTGCTCCGAAATTTGTATTGGAGCAGACAATGGAGTCGCCGAAATAGCTGAGATGTCCGGCGCTGACTTTGTCCATGAAAAGCGAGTTTTTGATTTCAACGGCCTGTCCGATGTGACACTTTTTTCCGAATGTGGAATTGCCGCGGATATAGCAGTTCGGACCGATTTTACAGTCTTCGCCGATGATTACATTGCCTTCGATGAAAACGCCAGGCAGTATAACAGAGCCTTTGCCGAGCACAATATGTCCGTCAATTGACACGCGTTCACGGACGGTTCCTTCGATGATATCCTTGTCAAGCATCCCGACAAGTTCCTCGTTGATAGCGAGGATCTGCCACGGATACTTGATGATGAGAGACTTCTCATCCATAGTAAGCTTCTGGGCTTTGGACGGCTCGAATTCGAGTTCCGTAACCCATGCATAAGTTCTGCCTTCGGGAGAGCATATGACAAGCTCGCCCGAGGCGTTCGCAAGCATGGAGGCGATTTCAAGCGAAGGCCAGAAATCGGACGCGACAACGATATGACGCTTTGAGTTCATATCGTTATTGATTGCCGCTTTTTCGATTCTGCTCTTCACCGCCGCTCCGACACTTGTTCCGGCAACAGGGATTTCCTGAATGCTTCTCCGGCATGTAATAGGCTCCATCGTGCGGGTGTTTCCCGCCTCCATTATGCGTATGTTCATTTGCAGAGTTCCTTTCTTACGACCGCCGCAATGTTCTCCGACCACTTGTCAACAAGAGCGCCGTCACCGGCTTCGACAAGGATTCTGAGCTTGTTTTCGGTTCCGGAATAGCGCACGACAGTTCTGCCGTTATCGCCCATTTCGGCTTCAGCTTCGGAAATGACCTTCTGAAGCGAAGGAAGCTCTTCGATCGGAACTTTTTTGCTGACGTTGATGTTTGTATGTTTCTGCGGGAATTCATTCATGAATGCGGCAAGCTCAGTCAGCGGCTGCTTCTGCTCGACCATGAGTTTGAGCACATGGAGAGCGGTTATGATGCCGTCGCCTGTTGTCGCGTAATCCATGAAAATAACGTGGCCGGACTGCTCTCCGCCGACGTTGAGATCTTTTTCCTTCATGCGCTCGATGACGTATCTGTCGCCGACCGCTGTAATTTCGACGTTGATGCCTGCTTTCTGCATCGCCTTATGAAGACCGAGGTTGCTCATGCTGGTGATTGCGATGCTGTTGCCTGCGAGTTTACCCGTCTTCTTGAAGTCGAGAGCACACATACCGATGATTCTGTCGCCGTTGACTACGTTACCCTTGGAGTCGCAGAAGATCACTCTATCCGCGTCGCCGTCAAGAGAAATGCCGACATCCGCACCTGTTTCAACAACCATTTTGGATATGCTTTGCGGACATGTTGCGCCGCAGTTGTGGTTGATATTGTAACCGTCAGGCTCAGTCGCGACTTTGATCACCTCCACACCTAGTTCCTTGAAGATCAGGGGAGCGATGTAGTATCCGGCGCCGTTTGCGCAGTCGAGAACCGCCTTGATGCCTTTGAGACTCTTATTCTTAATTGAGCTCTTTGCGAATTCAATGTAACGGCCTCTGGCATCGTCAATTCTGTAAGCCTTGCCGATTTTGCCGGGCTCGACGTGGGCACTGTCGATCTTCCCGCCGAGGATAAGATCTTCGATCTCATTTTCGACTTCATCGGGCAGCTTGAAACCGTCCGAACTGAAAATCTTTATGCCGTTGTCATCGCTGGGATTATGAGAGGCGGTAATCATGATTCCGCATGCCGCTCCCATTGAACGCGTGAGGTGAGCAATGGCGGGAGTCGGCATAGGGCCGATTTCCAGCACATCCATGCCCATGCTGACAAGACCGCTTGTAAGCGCTGTCTCAAGCATATATCCTGAAAGTCTTGTATCCTTGCCAATCACAACTTTGCTGGAGCCTGTTCCCTGTCCTCTGAAGACGTGTGCGATAGCCTTGCCGACCTGCAACGCGATTTCAGGAGTGATAGGATAATTGTTTGCCCTTCCTCTGATTCCGTCTGTACCGAATAGCTTGCCCATTTCTGCTCCTTAAAATCTTTAGGCGGATCTCTTATCCGCCGAAATCAAAACATTATTGCTATAATATACTGTGTTGACTCATATGCTTCAAGACTTGATTATTTGACCGTGAACATAAAAACACCCCCCTTTGCAAGGCATACTCAATGATCTCGCAGTTTTGAAGGGGGAATCGCATATATCTTCTTGAATATTCTCGTGAAATGGAACTGATTCTTGAAGCCCAAAGTTTCGGCGCATTCCTTGATACTCAACTTTTCACGAGTCAGAATGCGGTAAGCTTCACGGGCAATCTGCCGATGAACATAGTTCCCCGGAGAAATCCCCATATGTTTCTGGAAAAGCTGGTTAATGTACTCCGGCGCTAAGTGAAAACGGCGGGCCAGTTCACTGCGTCCCGGATGCGCTGTCAGGTGTTCATCAAGATATTTTGTCATTTCCTTGACTCTTGCCGCGCCGCCTTCATCCTGAGTCTCATCCGTTTCCAGCAGACGCAAGTAGAGCTCCTTGACGATGCAGGAGGCAATTTCCGAGGAATACTGTCCTGAGCCGTGAAAGGCATCATACAGCCTCTGGAAAAGATTGGAATAAAGCTCCATATCAAGCTTCGATCTGACACGAGGAGGCAGTCTGTACGCTTTTTCTTCAGGTAAAGGAGAAAGCAGAAAATGCACGCAGTCAAAATAACTGTCCTGCTCGTCCGAAAGCAAGGTCTGGGTATTAAGCTCGCCCGGAGCTATAAATGAGATTTCACCGGGCTTGATAACGAAAGTCTCACCGCTTTCATGCAGTTCAAATTTCATTGAGCCCTGTTTCATGAACTGAATCTGATAATCCACAAAACTACGCCGTGTCCAGAGAGTTCCTGCTTTCTGCTCAGGTTTCACGATATTGACATAGTGAATTACAGGATTTATGCGAAGGTCTTCCATAGAACTCCATTATTCTAATTATCAGATATATTAAACTCATTTTTGTGCATAACAGTTCATTGAACTTTCGTATATAATATATACAAATAACAGTGAATGCAATATAATTTACGGAGTCGGAAATGCTGCTTTTCAAGGATAATCATTTTGTTTTCAATGGAAGCGGACTGCAAAACGGAGTCATGAGCTTCATTTTTTCAGACAGCCATTTTGAGTCGGATAAACTCGCATGGACTGAAAAAGGCGGCATCTGGACCGCCATGCTTACTAACGGGCTTCTCATTAATATGCAGATTGATGATGAAGTCCTGTTCATAAATTTTAAAAACACCGGAAGCTGCCTTTTCCTGAAAAAAATAGAATTGAATTTTCCTGCTTCGCTTAAAACGGAAGATTATCTCGAATATACCCATTCACGGCTTTTTCTTGAACAGGCATCAGGAGTCAAACCAGTCGGAACTGCTACTTCAATATTTGAGCACAATCCTCCAAGTTATATGCTCTATATGCTCAGTCCCCGTCAGAACGGCAATTCATTGCTTTTTGCGGCGCTTCCGCCGAATCAGGGTGAGTTCATGGTTTTTCAGGCCGTTCATGAATCGACTTCAATGCGCGGACAGTTCGGCTTGAAAGTCACTGCTGAAGAGGAGCGTTCGATTGCGCCGGGAGCCGAATTCGCCCTTTCCAGACTGCTTTTCCAGTCCTCGGATAAAGCCCCTGTCCTCTTGCTTGAGGAACTCGGAGAGCGCTATGAAGTTTTCCGGAAAATGGAGCTCAAAGACGTTCAGCTCGGCTGGAACTCCTGGGATGAATTCCACTGCGATGTAAAGCCGGATGATGTCTATAGAATCCAAAAAGAGCTGAAGGATTTTTCAGGCGGGAAAATCAGTACTTTCGTTGTGGACGACGGCTGGCAGACCGCTTACGGCGCATGGACTGCAAATCCAAAATTTCCACAGGATCTCAGCGAATTCTGCCGGAAAGTCTCGGCGGAGGGCGGCACCGCCGGCATCTGGACGGCTCCGCTTTGCCTCGCAAACGGATATATGGTTCCCAAGGAATGGGTGGCGACAACGCCTGTTCCCGACAGACGCTGGATTCTTGATATCACTCATCCGGGAGCGCAGGAACATATCCGCAAAATTTATTCAGGGCTCTACAAGGCAGGTTTCCGTTACTTCAAAGTCGATTTCACAAACTGCATTCTTGAGTCTGAAAAACTCTATGACATGAGCTATGGAAAAGCAGGAGTTCTGCGCAAACTCTATCAGATCATCCGTGAGTCAATAGGTCAGGACAGTTATTTTCTGGGCTGCTGCGTTCCGTTCGAAGCGGCTTTCGGAATTGTAGACGCTGTACGCACAACTGCCGACATCCAAATATTCTGGAGTTGTGTCGAGATCAACATGACAAGCGCCTCCGCACGCTGGTGGATGCATCGCAGGCTATGGAACAACGATTCGGACTTTCTCGTTGTCCGAGGTCCCGAGACATCGAGACAAAATTTTCCTCAGGGAACTCCATTTGTTTCAGGTAAATACGCCAGCGGCCCTCGCCTCTCTCAACGGGAAGCTATGACGCTTGCTCTGGCAATATACATGACAAACGGCGATATGATGTTCAGCGACAACTTCAGCACACTGAATGAATCAGGCAGAAAAATACTGAAAGATATGCTTGCGCTTGATCCGCTGAAACAGGCTGCCTGTCCGGTGGATCTCTTCAGCTCTCCATGCGGCGAGCTCCCATCATTCTGGTGGGATGGGGAATCCGGCAAGCTGGCTGTTTTCAACTGGAGCGAAGATTTCAGAACAGTTACAATCAGTCCGGAAAAATTTAATATGAAGCATTCTGGAATCCGATTGAAGCTAAACAGGATGAAAACGGCAGTATTTTGCTTGAGCTGAAACCTCATGAATCGACAGGCTTGATTTTAGCATGAGATATTGCGGGCTTTAAGAGCTATATTCCGAACAGGAAAAGAGGACAACTATTATGAAAAAAACATTCACTTTAATAGAGCTTCTGGTTGTTATTGCTGTTATCTCAATACTTGCGTCTCTGCTCCTGCCTGCACTTGGCAACGCGAGGGACGCAGGTAAGCGGATTTCATGCGTAAATAATATGCGACAGATCTATCAAGGGATTTCTCTTTACGTGACAGACTATAACGGCTGGATGCCTCCGACCAACTATAATGCTCAACATATCGGGTACATCGTGGAGTATTTCAAAACACCTTATGATTACTGGAATAAAGGCTTTAACGCCGAGGGCAGCTATCACAGCGGTCCGGCGATGAAAAGTCCGTCAAGAGCCTTCTTTTTCTGTCCGGCTCTTTATCAGGATGCTGAATCATCTCCGAATTGGACAGGCGGAAGCAAGAGCGATCTTTACTGGTCTAACTATATGCAGACGCGAAGCGCAAACAGTAATCCTGGCATCAAAAGCGGATGCTGGAGCTTGTCCGGCCCTGGAGGAAGCACCAATCAGTTTCGGCGTCTGGATTCTATCATGAACGGATCTGTAATTCTAGGGGAAAAAAATTATTACAAAGTTCAGGAAATTACTAATCAATGCACCGATCTTTACGCAGGACTTGCAAACAATTATCCAATAGATTCTTCGACAGCATCCATTTATGCTCCGGCCTGGAATCTGCACCGGCAGTCGGCAAACTTCCTTTTTCAGGCAGGAAATGTTAAATCGTATAGATATTCCGGCGTCTACTTCAACAGTGAATTCATACCCAATAATTGACAGGATTATTACATGAAAAACTTCGCTCTAGTTTTCAGCTTTCTTATGGCTTTTTCAGGCACAGTTTATGCCTCGGAAAATCTGATTTCCAATTCAGATTTTGATCTTGGAGTCTCCTCGTACAGTATTGTAAAAATTCTCAGTGAAAAGAGAAATCCCGAACAGAAATATGAAGCCGCATATATTGAATCCGATGCGAGTGATCCTGAAGCACATGTTCTGCGGGTTCCTAACCGCTTCGCCGAGACAGTCCGAATCTTCGCAAGAGAATTCATTCTTGAAGCGAATAAAACTTATACTTTATCCTTCAGAGCAAAAGCCGAAAAAGACAAGAGTCTACTCAACGCGTCAATAACATCTTTCAACAACAAAGACTGGGGGCCGGCCGAGAAGCATGAGCGGAATTTCACGCTCAAAAAGGAATGGACAGACTTCAGCATGCAATTTAAAACTCCGGAAAAACTCCCCGGAAGCAAATATTTCTCCCTGAGATTTTCATTCGCAGACGAAACAAACACTCAAGCAGGAGACTTATGGCTGGACAAAATCCAAGTAATCGAAGGTGAACCCAAAGACTACAAAGCTCCTTCAGGAATAGAACTCGCAAGTGCTTTTTTGGAGCAGGTCATCACAATTCCGGAAACGGGTAAAACAGTATCCGTTTCAACATGGATAGCCAATCACAGCGATAAAGCGCTGCAAACTGAACTCATTCTGAATCTTGTCGAGGATTTTTCAGGTAATCTGCCTGAGGACGTTTATGGAAAATCAATGGAAGCCGCCCGCATTAGTCTGGATATTCCGCCGCATCAAAACCGGGAGATAAAAAGCGATATAAGGCTTAATAAATATGGTTCATTCCTGCTGATTCCCGAGCTCAAAAACCTTGAGAGCACCGCAATAAACAAATTCCCCGGCAGGACTTCCGTCATTGCGCCTTACGAGGGAAGAAAACTGGATTTAAGCAAGGACTTCTGCGTAGCGGTCAATTTTGCCGGAAGAGGATGGATTCCGAAGGAATTCTGCGATGGCTATTTTGCCCGGCAGGACGGCATCTGGAGCGGCTATTTCGGGGCTGATGAAACGATGAAACTCTACAAACAAATGGGTGTCCGCCTTTTCCGTGACTGGGACTACGGCTGGCCTGTCATGCGCATAAAAGACGTTGAATCTGCTGAAGGTGTTTTCGATTTCAGTCGAGCCGATGCCACAATCAATGCCGCGCTTGCAAATGGAATTCAGGTAATGCCTGTTCTAGGCTCAACGGACTTTGAAATGGTAAAAGGCAAATCAAAGCTTCCTGAATGGCTGCGCGCAAAATCTCAGATCATCGAAAATTCAGGCTCAATGAAACACAGCGTTGAAATTCCTCCGCTCGAAGTCTGGCGCGCCTATGTCAGAGCCGTTGCGGAGCACTTCAAAGGAAGAATCAAATTCTACGAGATAATTAATGAACCGAACCTCTATCTGTCTCCTGAAATTTACGTAAAACTCCTGAAAGCTGCTCAGGAAGAAATACGTGCCGCAGATTCTTCCGCAAAAATCGTCGGATTCTGTATTACCGGCGACATGGGAGTAGACATGTCGGATTTCACTGAAGAATGCTGCAAACTCGGGGCCTTGAATTATATTGACATTCTCTCATTTCATCCTTACGAAGCTCCGCATCTCGGGTCTCCGAATCCGGCGGATAGGAAAATAGCGGAACTCCGGGCAAAAATAGCCAGATATATGCCGGCAGGAATAACGCTCTGGAATTCCGAACTCTATTATCTGAAAGGAACTGGAGACGGCATGTCGAGAGAAGCAACTCAACCTCAAGATCTTGCACAGCGTTTTCTTACAGACCTTGGAGAAGGAATCGGACAGTCTACAAGCATATGCGCCGGAGCTCTTTTCCGCAACCCCTCGATTCCCCGCGCTTCGCAAAGCCCATACGGAAAGAGTTACTCATGTCCGAACAATTTTACGATTTACAACAGCCTAGCAAGGATTTTTGAAGGCTCAAAACCATTTGCTAAAATCAAATGGGACGCTGATTGTATCTGCTATATTTATGAGAGAGACGGACGTCCGACTGCCGCATTCTGGCGCTATGGACAGATACCGGCGGAAATCCAGTTTAAGTCATCGGAAAGTTCAAAACTCCAGCTTTATGATCTCTACGGCAATAAGATCGCGTTCCCGGAGCAGACTCTCGGTCTGGATTCCAAACCGTTCTATCTTGCTCCAAAGGAGAATTCCGGGCTCTCCACGGCTGAATTTACGGAACTGATGCGCAAAATTGAGATCAAAATGCCTGCTCCTCTCAAGATCGAAGATGCCAGACTGCTTTATTCTCCTGAAGCCGTAAAATGCATTCTGACAGTACGGAATCTTTCAGTTAACGAAACGGCTTCAGGAATGATTTCAGTTCAAGGCAAAGGACTGAAGTCTACTGCAATGGAACTCTTTTCAATAGCTCCGGACTCCACGCTAGTAATTGAGGATATCAAAGTACGTCTTGACGCTCCGGTTCCGGCAGAAATCACTGCATCAGTCAAGCTTGGAAATAAAAACTGGGACTCAAAAACAGTTCTTAACTCAGCTGTTCAATATTGCAGCGTAGGAACTCAAGAATCCTCAGCCATCCCTCTGCTTGTCAACGGCAGAGATGCGTCACACCATAAGGCATCATTCAAGGCTTCCTATGATGAGCAATTCCTTTATATCAAAACTGACGTAGAAGACAGTACTCCATCGGGCGAGGCAAATGGACGTCATTACTGGCATCAGGACTGCGTCGAAATTTTTCTGGATACCAGACCCGCCAATAAAGCGTCATTCAATTCCTACCGCAATGAAGTCCTCCGCATTTTTGCTCTGCCCTACAGTCAGGCAGGCGGCTTTGTCGATGTGTGGGAAGCCGATGCTTCAAAGACTTTGAGCTCAGGCTTGAAAAGCAGCTTTTCATACAGGCAAAACGGCTATTCCGTAGTCCTTTCCATTCCGCTCAAAGCGTTAAATTTGAACCTGCCTCTCAAGGGACAGCGCATCGGTTTCGATATTGCGGTCGATGATGCCGACGGAACTTCCTGTCCCCAGCTCCTCTGGAGTTCTTCGGGGGATGCCTACATGAACCGTCTCAGCTTTGGAATTATCTCATTCAAATAACAAATAAAGGATTAAAAATGAAATCACTAAGGGCAAAGACTTTAGCAATTCTGACCGGAATTATCACAGGACTCACAGCATTCGCTCAGGAATCTGTTTTTCAGGCGGATTTCAGCGGAAATGCTCCGTTTGAAGGCTGGAATGGGACAAAACCGGAATTGTCCAACGATGCACCTGATGGCACTCCCTGCATAAAATTCCATATCCCTGCGCCTGCCGAAGGACAAAGCACAAAAGAAATGAAGCTTATACAGCACAAGCTTGATCTTGAGCTGATCCGCGGTAAAACGTTAACAGTAGGAGCTCAGGTCAAAGGAGAAAATATCGTAAAACAGCCGCAGGCATGGCTCTGCCCTAAAATACAGATAGTCTACAAACAGAACTCCAAACTTGCCTATTACGATATGCCGATAGCATCAGGAACTTACGACTGGACTGTTGCTGTCTTCACCGTAAAAATTCCCGCTGACATTGAGGACGCATTCATCGTGCTCGGCATTCAGGGAACTTCAGGAAGTTTCTGGATATCCAACCTGAGAATCAAAGCGGCTGCGCAATAAGCAAAGCCGCCTGCTTTAGGGATCAAGGCGCTACAACAGGCTTGTCGGATTTGCCCCTCAAGAGCGAATTGGGATGCTGTTCAACATAGTTGATAAGTGCGGATGCGGCATCCATAAGCTCTCTTAAGTCCTGAAGAGTATTCTGACCGCTTGTGATGAGCTCACGGACAGAGCGGCTGGTTTCAGGCATGTTGGCGGCAACCATTTCCTTTTTGGCCTCGGAAGCCAGTGCAGAAATTTCGTTTATAGCCTTGGACAGATCGTTGAGTGAACTGCTGAACTTAGCAAGCAGATCTTTGACATTGTGATCAGTGAAGTTGTCCTTCATGACGGTTGATATTTCACTGACATTCTTGCTTGTGGTTTCAATGTTGTTCATAGCAGAGCGGAGTTTCTCGCTTCTGATTATGGCGTTAGCTTCGCCGAGGAAGCTTTCCAGTTCACCTGAGATCTTTTCAAAGTCGACCTTGGCTATCTTGTCAAGAATATCCTGAGTATTGGTCATTATAGTTCCTACGGAGACATAGGAGACCGAAGGAAGGAAGGGGGGGTGATCTTCAGGAAGAGAATATTCCTTCATAGGATATTTTGTCTTGTCGTAGTAACTGAGCTCCACATAAAGATTTCCTGTAATTCCCTGATACTGAAGTTGACAGCGCAGGCCTTTTTCAGCCTGTTCTCCAATTTTCTGCTCAAATATTTTGCTTCCGCCTTCCTGATTCAGGATTTTACGCCCGCCTCTTTCAAAGGAATCAGGATCGAAGTTCATGTAGATCAGAATATTTTCATCTGTCTTGCTGATCTTTACGGAATCCACCTGTCCGATGGTCACTCCTTTATATTTGACCGGAGCGCCTTTTTCCAGCCCCTGGACGGAACCTTCCACCACGGTCATGAAGGGATAGGACTGCTTAAAATATTTTCCGATTCCGAGAAGCAGAAGACCGACAATCAAAAGTACTCCTGAAAGAAGAACCAGCACTCCGATTTTGAATTTATTTCCGGTATTGCTCATTATTTACCTCTCATATTTGAGCGGGTCAGAAGCTCCTTGACCCATTTGTTATCTGTTTTTTCACGAAGGACGCGCGGATCTCCTTCCGCAACAATGCCCTTGGATTTCTTGTCCAGAATTATAACGCGGTCACCGACCGAGAATATACTGTCGAGTTCGTGACTGACTATCACCATCGTGCAGTTCAGCGAGTTGCGAAGATCCAGAATCAGCCTGTCGAGTTCAGCTGAAGAGATAGGATCAAGGCCTGCGGAAGGTTCGTCGAAAAAGACTATTTCAGGATCGAGTGCCAGAGCTCGGGCGAGCCCGGCTCTCTTTTTCATTCCTCCGCTTATTTCGCCGGGCAGAAAACTTTCAAAGCCGGAAAGACCTACCAGACTCAACTTCATTCTGGCGACGGCGCTGATTTCCTCCGCCGAAAGATTTGTGAACTCCTTGAGAGGCAGAGCAATATTTTCCTCAAGAGTCAGAGAGCTGAAAAGTGCTCCGGACTGATAAAGAACTCCGAATTGAAGCGAAATCTTCTTCATTTCCTCTTCGGAAGCAGCCGCAATGTTCTGTCCCTT
Source organism: Verrucomicrobiota bacterium (assembly GCA_022703965.1). Taxonomy (GTDB): domain Bacteria; phylum Verrucomicrobiota; class Lentisphaeria; order Victivallales; family UBA1829; genus JAKJHH01. The sequence goes on along the minus strand of JAKJHH010000072.1, from coordinate 987 downwards.
GATGAGAATGTCTCCCGTCGCGGGGGGGTAAAGTCCGATCATGTGCTTGAGAAGAGTACTCTTGCCGCAGCCTGAACCGCCGAGAATGAAGAAAATCTCCTTGCGGTTGATCTGAAAATTCAAGTTTTTGAGCACGATAAACGAGCCGTATCCCACGGATAGATTCGAGGCTTTTATGACTGCGTTATCCTGTTCCGCCATATCAGTAATCCACTCCGAATAAGTTCATTATTTTCGGGAATATTATCGTCACCAGAGCATCCGCAATGACGACCAGGAATATGCCGCTCACCACAGCCGAAGTAGCAGCTTTGCCGACTCCCTTTGCATCGTTATCGGCTTCCATTCCGCGGAAGCATCCTACGGCTCCTATGATGAATGAAAAAACGAAACCTTTCACAATAGACTCCAGCACATTTTCAGGCATCAGAGCCTGTACTGTTCTCTGACAATATTCTATGACTGTGATATCGCTTGTCACTGTGGTTATGAAAAGACCTCCGCCAATACCGGCGACATCGCCGACGATGACCAGCATAGGCATGGAGATGAAAAGCGCCGCAATCTTCGGAATCACCAGAAAGCGCGCAGGACTCAAGCCCATCGTGTGCATGGCGTCAAGTTCTTCGGCTACTTTCATAGTACCTAATTCAGCCGCAAAAGCCGAGCCTGCGCGTCCTATGCAGATCATCCCGACCATGAGAGGTCCCAGCTCGCGGATCAGCGCTATTCCTACAAGGTCGCAGGTGTAAATCGAAAGTCCGAAACGCCCCATCTGCGAAAGTCCCTGAAAAGCAAGAATCAAGCCGACGAGGAAGCATATCATGATGACAATGGGGATCGCTTCGGCTCCGCTCTTGTCCATGTAGAAGAGAACCTCCTTCCAGTCGATCTTGCCGGGTCTGCGGATCAGTCCGCCGAGAGCCATAAAAACTTCTCCGGTGAACTCGATGGTTTTCCTCATGTCCGAGACTATTTTTATGGCGG
>JAKJHH010000071.1 GCA_022703965.1 Verrucomicrobiota bacterium | reverse complement strand
CCTGTTCTTCATATTTTTAGAGTGAACCATCCAGGCCGCAAAGAAAGTGAGCACAAGACCGCCTGTGACGATCAGAATAAGATCCAGATTCCTTCTGAGAAATGTGAGGCTCGGTATTTTATGAAGCGGAACAGGTAGAAGTACGGAGAGCCAGAGTAAAATAATAAGCAGAACTGCAAGGATCAAATATGGCAAAGCGGCATATAACGCTTCCTGCTTCCATTTGGATGCGTCCAGGGTAAGATTAAGGGCGGTTATGCTTACTCCTTTTCCTGTATATGCTCCGGCTGCGAAAATCAGTTCATCTGCACGCTCGAAATATGCGGTTTTGCCTTCCCATTGTCTGGTCACTGGATTCTCATATTCGTAAGAGACGGTGCCTGAACCTTTTGTGTCGGCGATCTGCTTCATTTCACGTCTGAAATATTTTCCGCCGGTCCAGTCTTTCTGATCAAGATGATTCATTCCTATCATCTCTTTTTTCATGGGGTTGGCCATAACGGTCATATTTCTGTCATAGACAAAGATATAAAGTTCGCCCTGTCTGAAAATACCGTCATTTTTATTTATCTCGTCAAGTACGGCTTTTCGTCCGTTTTTTCTGTAAAAGGCGACAGCATCGGAAACCATCTTTCTTGCGTCTTCCAGCGATGCCTGATTCAGACGTTGAGCGGCAGGATCAAAGATCTGGACTCCGGCACTGACAAATGTTCCAGAGTCGTTTTTGTATGGAGAGGACACAAAAGGTATGCCGGTCTCAAAGAGCTGCTTAAACTCAGGCGAAAGATTTTTGAAGGGAGTTCCCGGCGAGAGCGACTCATCACTGTCCAGAAGGGTGAAAAGTTCTCCATTCGGACGTCGGGCGACAAGGGAAACGGAACGGCAATCAGGGATTGAGTCGGCTATAAGAGAAAACTGCTTTTGAAGTCTGGTATATACGGGATTTCCGAGATCGCTTTCCTGTCCGGAAAGACTGCGCAGCTGGCGGATGCTTATGCTTTGAACGAGAAGACGCGCTTCGAAAAGCAATTCTTCTGCCATATCTTCGTATGTATTCATGCTACTGCGCAAGCCAAGCAGCATACAGGAAACAAGAACGACCAAACTCCCGAGCGCTATAAGTCCTTTTCTGGATACTCTGCGCATATTAATCCCCCATGTTTCAACGGCTAAATTATCTTATAATGTCCTCTTCTTGAAGAACTATATACCACGAGAAGAATCATGCAAACAATATAATAATCTCTCCTGAATTAATTTGAGGATATTCTATATCCCGAAAAGAATGTTTTTCAGGAAATCCGATGTATCTTAAAGAGATATAAAATCAGGAAGGCAGATGAAAAAACACAGCGAAGTTTCCAGAAAACGGGCAAATGTCTTTTTTAAAGAGGTTTTAAATCCTCTGCTCATCACGAAGGTCTCCGATCTCAAGGTTGAGGCAGCATTTTTCCCGGAAGCAGTTCCGTTTTCGGAGATGCTGAAATCGAAGTCTGTCCGCAAGGAAATTCCCTTCCGCTGGGGGCCTGAATGGATAAGCGCTCTTTTCAAAATAGAAGTTCCTGTTCTGAGAGCGAAAGGACTCAATGAGGCTTATGCGCTGTCTCTGGATACAGGAGGAGAATCCTGTCTTTTTGATTCCAAGGGAAATCCGCTTCAGGGAATAGACAGGAATCACAAACTATTTATGCTGGGAAACACTGATAAGGCAAAAACTTTTTACATTGAATCCGCAGCGGCAGGTCCCTTTGGAATCACATCTGAACGAGTGACTCCGTGGAAGACTGCCGGAGGACCTGACGAGTTTATTTTCCGCGACGCTTCGATTGTAAAAATCAATAAGGATCTTCATCGTTTTGCCTCCTTGTTCCGGGCTTTGCTTGATCTGCTCAACGTGCTTCCGGAGCAGGAAAAAGACAGTCAGCATCCTGTCAGGGGGAGTCAGGGTTTTCATATTGCGGAATTCAATCTTTCAGCAGAGCTTCTCTATGCGTTGAATGCATCCATAAACGCCTTTGACATGAATAATGCGTCCGACTGCGAGAAGTCCTCGGAAATTCTGGAAAACTTTATAGAATCCCATAAAGCAGAGGCCTCGGCTCTTGAGCTTTCCATCACAGGTCACTCTCATATAGACGTAGCCTGGCTCTGGCCGCTTTCCGAAACCAGGAGGAAATGTTCCAGAACCTTTTCATCGATGTGCCGTTATATTGAGGACTATCCTGACTTTATCTACTCACAGGGACAGGCTCAACTGTATAAGTACACGAAGGAGAATTATCCCGAGCTCTACAAGCGCATTAAAGCGCATGTGAAATCCGGACGCTGGGAAGCGGCTGCTTCGATGTGGGTGGAGCCGGACTGCAATATAATATCAGGCGAGTCACTGATCAGGCAGATTCTTTACGGTCAGAATTTCTGTAAAAAGGAATTCGGGAAAACGGTCGACTTCATTTGGCTTCCGGATGTTTTCGGGTACTCGGCTGCCATGCCTCAGATAATGAAAAAATGCGGGATAAAATATTTTTCCACGCAGAAAATATCCTGGAATCAGTTTACGCGCTTTCCTCATCACAGCTTCATTTGGAAAGGCAGTGACGGAACGGGAATTCTTTCGCATTTCCTGCCGTCAGACACTTATAACGGACGAATGCTGGCTGGAGAACTTCGTTTCACCTCGTATAATTTCAAGGAAAAAGGACGCTCGAAAAAGGCACTCTATGTCTATGGATTCGGAGACGGCGGAGGCGGCGTGACACGCGAGCAGATAGAGAACTCGGCAATATTCAGTGATCTGGAAGGCTTGCCGAAGCTCAAAAAGAGCGGCATCGGCGAATTTTTCCGCGAACTTGAAAAGGAATATCGCGATCTGCCGGAATGGAGCGGAGAACTTTATCTTGAGTATCATCGCGGAACCTATACGAGTCAGGCTTTCATAAAAAGAGAAAACAGAAAGAATGAGTTCCTGCTTAAAACGGCGGAATTCATATCGACTCTTTCAGGCAATTCGTCAAAGGATTCGGGAAAGCTTGAAAAAGCCTGGGAACTCTTGCTTCTGAATCAGTTTCACGACATAATTCCCGGCAGCTCCATCGCTAAAGTTTATGAAGATGCCCGGATTGACCACGCTGAGATAAGAAATATATGCAGCAGTATCATAAGCAGCGGAATAAAAAAATCGGCAGGAAAAGGAAAAAGTCTCCTTATCTTCAATCCATCGCCTTTTGAGCGTAAAGAATTCATCAGAAAAGGGAAAGATCATTATTACGTTGAAGTTCCTTCCTGGGGCATGGGAAAGGCAGAAAAAACTGATAAATGTGACGATCCCGTAAAATGCAGCGGAAATTCTCTGGAAAACAAGCATCTTAAAGTCGTTTTCAATAAAGACGGAACTATAAAGAGCCTGCTTCACAAGGAAAGTGGACGTGAGACTTTTGCTTCGCCTGCTAACGTATTCCAGTTTTTCGAGGATTACCCTGTCAATTATGATGCCTGGGATATCGACATATTCTATCAGGAAAAACCTCTGAGCCTCAAGGCTTCGGTAAGCTGGGAAAAGGCAGAAAGCGATCAGTTCTGCGGTCGACTTGTCTGCGTCAGGAACTATGGGAACTCAAGCTTCAGGCAGACAATTGAACTGAAGTCAGGAAGCCGCCGTCTTGACTTCATAACGGAGGCCGACTGGCATGAAAAACACTGTTTGCTGAAAGTGGCGTTTCCGGCCGATTTGCTTGCGGATAAAGCAGTCTATGAAATCCAGTTCGGTCATGTGGAACGCCCCAATCACAGCAACAGGATATCAGACATGGCAATGTTTGAAGTCTGTGCGCAGAAATGGGCAGACGTATCGGAAGAAGGCTTCGGGCTGGCGGTTCTGAATGACTGCAAATACGGCTTTGATTGTCAGGGGTCGGAGCTGAGGATGAGCCTGCTGAGAAGTTCGACAGCACCAGATCCCCATGCTGACGAGGGAATGCACAAGTTCACCTACAGCCTGATGCCGCACAGCAGCAGCTTCAAAGAGGCAGGAGTGATAAAGGAAGCGTATGGATTGAACTGTGAGCTCTATGAGAGCCAAGCTTCCGGAGAAGAGTCTACATTTTCCTTTGCATCCTGCGATGCCGATAATATAGTAATAGATACGGTAAAAACGTCTGAAGACGGAAAAGACGTGATATTAAGAATTTATGAGTCGCATAAGAAAAGCTGTTCTGCGCTCCTGAAGACAGGATGGAAGGCGGAAAAAGCGTTTGAGTGCGATATGCTGGAAAATAAGGAGTCCGAACTGAAAATACGGAAAGACGGGAAAATTGAAGTTTCCTTTAAGCCGTTTGAAATCAAAACAGTCCGGCTCTCATTCGGGAAATAAATGCGTCAGATAAGACATATAAACGTAAAAAGCGTCTCTGAGCTCGCAGAACACGGGGTCAGGGAGATAGTACTGGCGATAGGCGATTTCGACGGAGTGCATCTTGGACATCAGCGGATACTGTCCGAACTGAAAACGCTCTGCCGTGAAGAAGATGCCTCGCCGGTCGCGCTGACCTTTAATCCTCATCCGCGCGAAATACTGAAGACAGGGGTTCCGCTGACACTGCTCTTTCCTCCTGAAAAGAAATTCGGACTCATGTTGCGCTATGGGGTCGAGGCTCTTGTAACAATACAGTTTACCCGTGATTTTGCGTCGTTGACTGCCGAGGACTTCATGAAAAAGCATTTGCTGGTGCATGGAATAAATCTCAAGGGAATCTGCGTGGGAAGCGACTGGCGTTTCGGAGCGGGAGGAACAGGGAATGCCGAGCTGCTGAGGCATTTCGCGCGGGAATATCATTTCAAATTCCGGCCTGTGCAGGAACTCAGCATAGATGGCGAGCTCATAAGCAGCACAGCCATAAGAAGAGCAGTGGCCTCCGGAGATCTCGAAAAAGCGACGCGTTTTCTGGGACGTCCCTACAGTCTGAGCGGAACAGTGATTCCAGGAAATCAGATTGCCTCAAGCAAACTGGATCATGCGACGGCGAATCTGAACTGCTCATGCGGAGTAATGCCTCCTAATGGAGTGTATGCGTCCTTTGCGCTAAGAAACGGACGCCGTATGCCGGCCATAACTGCAATAGGAGTTTCGCCTACTTTCAAAAGCTACGCTATCAACTCGCCGCGCATAGAAATCCACATATTTGATTTCAAGGAGAACATATATGGAAGCGAGCTTGAGGTTGAACTGGTCTCAAAAATTCGCGAAGAACGCTGTTATTCATCGCCGGAAGCACTTAAAAAACAGATAGACAGTGATATATTAGAGGTACAGAGAGTTCTGTCGGCACTGAAGAACTGAAAAACCCGTCAGGCCTGAACAGTTTATTCTCCTGTGAAACTGAAAGTGGGTATTTTCAGAGCAGCTTGCGGAGGGAAAGAAGATCGCTCTGCCGCCGCTCGGCGGGCAGGAATGAATTCCTGCACTCTGTTAAAATGCGAAGCATTTTACTTTTTATGAGATGGCTGTGAAAGGAAGAAGAATGTCTGAGGCAAGATATACTATAGCGGAGCTGGCTGACAAGTCAGGAGTTCCGAGAACAACTATCAACGACTGGCTCAGTCGTTACGCTCAATATATTGATTTCAAGATGCAGGGACGCCGCAGGCTCTACACTGATAAATCGGTGGAAGTACTGGTGGAAATCGCTAAATTGAGAAGCGAAGGCAAGTCCTCCTTTGAAATAGACGAGGAGCTTGCCAAAAAACATCCTGTGCACGGAGAAGTAACGCCGCCGCCGATGGAGATAAAAAGCACATCGGAAGAATCCGTCAAGCAAATCGAAGCTGATAATCAGAACAGTGCTTTGCCGACCGAAACTCTGCCTCAAACTCTGAAGCCGATGAGTCAGGAGGAATATTCTCTGATCGCCAAAAAGCAATCCGATGAAATAGCCTCCATGATAAGCGCACAGATTAAAATGATGTCTGAACGCATATCGGAAATGGAGGAGCAGAGCAGAAATAATGCGGCAAAGGCCTCGAAATGGATCTCAATTGCCTTTATTCTGCTTGCAGTAATAGTGATAATAGGACTTGCGGCACTTATAAAGACATCGGCATTTTTCAAGGAGAACTTGAATCTTCAGTCAGAACGTAATAATCTTCTTAAGACGCTGAATCACAAGGAAGAGATGATTCAGGACAAATCGAATCAGGTCATCCGACTTGAAAAGAATAACGGGGATCTCTCACAGGAACTCAAAAAACTCGAAGCTGAGAAAACTGTTCAGCAAAAAGAGTTTGAGCTTCTCCTGAAGGAGAATAAAGGGATGGAAGCCGAAACTGCAAAGCTCCGTGAAGAGCTTGCGGCCAGAAAACTGGAAGAGCTGAAAAAGCTGGAAGCCGCATCATCCGTCATAAATAAAGAAGCTGAAAAGAAGACGGAAGAGGCGGAAAAACAATAAGCCGGCCAAAACGGGAGAGGGGCGCGCATGACAGGACGCAAATTACTTGCAATCCTGCTTCTGCAGATATTGTCTATCTGCCTGTCTCCTTTTTACGCCCAGACATCTGACACAAATCAACAGCCATCGCGTAATATCCTCATACTCAATTCGTACCACGTAGGTGACGAATGGGAGGAAAATATTCGGCGCGGAATAGAATCAGTACTCTCCGGAAACAGCTATGCCATATTCCACGAGTATTTGGATGCGCGCAGGAGTCTGGATGCGCGGTCTCAGGAACTTTTTGCTGCTCACTTCAGGTACAAATACAGAAATATCAAGCCTGATATCATCATAGGAACAGATGACGCGGCACTGGAATTTCTGATGCGTTACCGGGATGAAATGTTTCCGGGAGTATCTGTTGTCTGTTGCGGTATAAATGACTACAGTCCTGAGAGACTTGCAGGAATAAAGGGCTTCAAAATAGTAAAGGAAGAAGTCGATTTCCCGGCCATCATTGACATGGCTTTGAAGATTTTCAAGGACACAGAATTTATATACGTAAACGTCAATACCCATACGATCAATGGGAAAATGCATTATGAACGCTTCAAAAAACTTTGTTCCGGATTCCAGAACGGACCAAGAGGCATCAAAATAAAATACCTGATGGATCTCGGTGCGGAAGAGGCCGAAACCGTAATGAAAAGCCTCCCGCCGAAAAGTATTATCATACATCTTGCAAATTTCCATGACAAAAACAGGAACGAAATAGATATAGACAGAACAATGGAAATCCTGAATAAATCCGGACTTCCTGTTTTTTGTTTTGTGGAACCCGTAATACGGAAGGGAGCGCTGGGCGGTAAAGTCGTTTCGGGTTTTGCTCAAGGCAAGGCGGCAGCAGAGCTGGCGCTGACAGAGCTTGAAGGCAAAGGCGGACCTGCCCAGGACATCAGTCCGTCGGATAGTCCGAATGTATATCTTTTCAACTGGGAACAGATGAAAAAATTCGGACTTATGAGGGAAGATCTGCCTCCAGGCTCGCAGATCATAGGGGAAGAAGTTTCCTTCTACAAAGCTTATCGTCTCTGGATTGCCGGAATCATCCTTCTGGCAACGCTTCAGATAATTCTTATAAGTGCTATAATGGCTAACAGGATCAACAGAAAGCGTGCCGAGGATGAGCTGAAGAAAGCCGAAGCGATCCTGATGACCGCCGTCAATCAGTCCACCTCAGGGCTGATAGTAATTGACGATAGCTCTAAGACAAGAGTTGTAAATGATGCCGCCGCTAACATATGTATGTCGGACAAGGAGAAAATGAGTAAGATCTCGGCTCAGGACTACTCCAATATGGACTTTATTCCATACCATGAAAACGGCAGGCTTTATCAGATAGAAGAACTCCCGGTAGTCAGGAGTCTGAAAAACGGCGAAGAAATCAATAATGAACTCATAAAGATAGTAAGACGGGACGGCTCCGAACGCTGGCTTCTCAACAATTCCGCTCCTGTCAGAAACGCCGAAGGACAGATCACGGGAGCCATAACATTCTTCAACGATATAAGCGACACCATACGGGTACAGAAAAATCTTGAAGAATTGAAGATTCTTATGGAATCCGTTATGCAGCAGTCGCCTGTTCCTTTCGTGATAGCTGACTCGACGACGCGCAAAGTGATCCTGATAAATGAGGCGATGAGGAAAATTCTAGGCATCAGCGATGTCAGCGTATTTCTTTCTCTGGATATAGATTATCTGGTCAACAAACGAACATGGAAACAGTTTACGTTTGAAGGTGAATCAGCCGACAGGGAAACACCTTTGCGTTCGGTTATGAACGGGAATGTTATAAATGACCTCGAACTGAAAATTGTAAGACTCGACGGTAGTGAACGTATGGTTCTGGTCAGCGGAACGCCCATCTACAACCGCAAAAAGGAACAGATTGCCGGCGTAATTGCCATACTCGACGTAACCGAGCAGCGCGAGGCTGAAAAAGCCATAAGAGAAAGCCGAAGCAATCTTCAGATTCTTTTCGATTCCATTGATGATCCGCTCATCATTTATAAGCTTTCCGGTGAAATTGTCTTCTTCAATCCTGCGGCGGTGCGTAAGCTCGGCTATAGCGGAGAGGAACTGCTCTCCATGAAAGCGATCCAGCTTTACGGTGACACCGAAAAGGAAGATGCCGATAACGTTCTCAAGGAAATCTTTGCCGGAAAGAGGAATTCGCATACAATTCCGATCTGTACAAAAAACGGATCAAGAATTCCTGTCTATACAAAAACCGCTTTCGGACGCTGGAGCGGGCAGGAGGTCATATTTTCCTTCAGCCGCGATATCAGTGAAATCAGAAAAGCGGAGCAGTCAATCAAGGACAACGAGGAAAATCTGCGTCTCATACTTCAGTCAATCGGTGACGGAGTCATCGCAGTCAGTCCGACCGGCTCGGTCATAAGAATGAACAAGGCTGCCGAAAAAATCTGCGGCTGGCGCATGGAAGAAACAATCGGCATAGAAATTGGACAGATCTTGAAACTCAGCAGGGAAAATTCAAGTCTCGTTGAAAATCCGGTAAAAGAAGTCTTCTCCATGAATGTTGTAAATAAGGAGGGCGCTTCTTCGGACTACATGCTTGAGGACAGAACAGGAGTCAAGCATAAAATCGACCTGAGCGGAAGTCCTATTCTGAATTCAAAAGGAGAGCTTGTCGGTGCCGTGCTCGTATTCAGAGATGTAACAAGGCAGACAATGCTCGAAGAACATATGCGCCAGTCTCAGAAAATGGACTCCATAGGTCAGCTCGCCGGAGGCATCGCTCACGACTTTAACAACATGCTGCTCGCGATTCTCGGCTCGGCTGAAATCCTCGCCCTCAAGCTTGCGGATAAGGAGGATTTGAAGATTTATGCCGATCTGATCATGGAAGCAGGCGACAACGCTACAAAACTTACTCGTAAACTGCTGGACTTCTCACGCAAAGGCAAATCTGTTACCGAAACCGTTGATGTAAATAATTCGATCAACTCAGTGATGTCCATTCTTTCCCGCAGCATAGACAAACGCATAAACCTCGAAGCCTGCCTCAATGCGGAGCAGACCGTCATCAAAGGCGATCCGTCTCAGATACAGAATATCTGGATGAATCTTGCCATCAATGCCCGCGACGCAATGCCGGACGGCGGTACAATCAAATTTATCACCAGAAACGTCGATGTCGATAAAAGCTTTATTGAAGCCAGTCATTTCGGACTTGAAGAAGGCCTATATATCAGCGTGGAGGTCGCGGACACCGGCAAGGGCATGAGCAAGGAAGTAGCCGATCGCATATTCGAACCCTTCTTTACCACCAAGAAGAGCGGAGAAGGCACAGGAATGGGGCTTTCCATTGTCTACGGTACCGTCAAGGAACATAAGGGAATAATCAAAGTCTACAGCGAACCCGGGCGCGGTTCGACCTTCAAAATTTTTCTGCCGATCAACACCGAAAACATTCAGCAGACATCCAAGGTGCATCAGCACCAGTCTGACAGTCACATTAAGAGACTGAAAGGCTCAATATTGATTGCAGATGACGAAAAACTCGTCAGGAACATTTCCGAGTTCATGCTCAGAAAGTCCGGAGCCGATGTAATCACCGCCTGTGACGGCGAAGAGGCCGTAAACATCTATAAAAAGAACAAGGACAAGATAGACTTGGTTATCCTTGATATGGTAATGCCGAATAAAAATGGCAAGGATACATTTTATGAACTCAAAAAGATCAATCCTGAACTTAAAGTAATAATATGTTCCGGATTCAGCATGAACGTCGAAGTATCCGAGCTGCTCGCCGACGGAGCCGCTTGTTTCGTTCAGAAACCTTTTACTAAAGACGATCTCATTGCGGCAATCAAAACAGCTATCGACAAGAAAGGCTCGTAAAACTTAAAATGTCTCCAGAAGAACAGCTTAGAAAAACACTCGCTCTACAGCAGAACGCTTTTAAAACTGAAATGAATCCGTCTCTTTCAATGAGACTGGACAGGCTCAACAGACTCGAAAGAATGGTCTCAGAACATGCAGATGCCTTTGCAAACGCAATCTCAAAAGACTTCGGACATCGCAGTGAAATTGAAACTATTATCGGCGAAATAAGCGGCTTTAACGAGGAAATCAGAAATATAAAAAGGAAACTCTCTTCGTGGATGAAGCCTGAGCGTGTTACAACGGGACTCCTTTATCTGCCTGGACGTTCACGCATACTGCGGCAGCCGCTCGGCGTAACAGGAATCATAAGTCCATGGAATTATCCCTTGCTTCTTGCTGTCATGCCTGCCGCGGGAGCCATCGCCGCCGGGAACAGGGTCATGCTTAAAGTTTCTGAGCATAGTCCGGCGTTTTCGGAGCTTTTCTGCAAAGCGGTTTCCAGTTTCTTCGGAGACGACGAATTCGCCGCTTTCTCAGGAGGCTCCGAAGTCGGCAAAGCGTTTGCGTCCCTTCCTTTCGACCACCTGCTGTTCACAGGTTCAACGCAGACAGGAAGAGCAGTGGCTGAAGCCGCCGCGAAAAATCTGACTCCGGTAACTCTCGAGCTCGGCGGAAAATCTCCGCTCATCATTGACGAGTCCTGCAATCTTTCTCAGGCCGCTGAAAAAATCGCCTGGGGAAAACTCTTCAATGCCGGACAAACCTGCATAGCCCCGGATTATATTCTTGTCCCTGAAAATAAACTTGATATACTGCTCGACAAGCTTCAGGCAGCGATGAAAAAACTTTATCCCTCATTCATGGATAATCCGGATTACAGTTCAGCTGCCGGAGAACGGCAGCTCAAACGTCTCAACTCTCTTCTTGAGGACGCTGAAAGCAAAGGAGCTAAAATCATCAGACTCAGCGATGAAAAACAGCTTTCAGGCTCCTTCAAGATAATTCCTGCCATTCTCTGCAATGTCAATGAAAATATGAAAATCATGCAGGAGGAAATCTTCGGTCCGCTCCTTCCTGTAATGACATATGGAAAGCTTGATGAGGCGATTGAATACATCAACGCGCATGAACGTCCTCTGGCTCTATACTTCTTCGGTGAAAACATGAAAAACTGCCGCCACGTTCTCAAAAGCACTATTTCAGGCGGTGTAACCGTCAATGACACCATACTGCATATTGCGCAGAAGAATCTGCCTTTCGGAGGCGTAGGCGCTTCAGGCATGGGACACTATCATGGAAAGCATGGATTCCTGCGTTTTTCCAAGGAAAGAAGTGTCTTTATACAGAGTCGTTTTGCCGGGGTTAAAATGCTTTATCCGCCTTATGGAAAACATATCAGAAAGCTTCTGAAAGCGCTCTCTTTTTTAACCTGAAAAAGAACTTGCGAAAGAAAAACTGAATGAAAGTCAACATACGAAAAATAGCAGAGCTTGCCGATTGCAGCCCCGCGGCAGTCTCGCGCACTCTATCCGGCAAGCCAGGCAGGATCAGAATCGGGGAAAAGACAAAAGCCCGGATTCTTGAGGCATGCCGTCAACTCGACTATACTCCAAGCGTTCATGCGGCACGTCTTTTTTCCAGACGCTCAATGATGATAGGTTTTCTGGTGGCTCAGGAGTCACTCTGGGAAGACGAAAACCTTTCGCGTTCACTCTTCGGTACATGCAGTTTTCTTTTGAAACATAAATACAGGATGCTGCCGCTTTCTCTGAACAGGGATTTTATTGACGGCAAGGAATATCTGAACATCTTCAGCCGCCGCGAAATCGATGGAATGATAATCTGGGGAGCCCGCGAGGAACACAGTTTTCTAAAGGAACTCGAAGCAGCCGGATTTCCGTTCATGCTGCTGACGAATCCTGTTGGCGACTATCCGTCAGTATCCTCGGCTCAGAAGGAGGCAGTAAAGGAACTTGTCCGTCACTGTGCCTCGCGCGGAGCAAAGCGCTTTGTCGGCGTAATGTCACATGAAGGCGAAAGTTTCCGTCAGCGCGAAGCGGGTTTTATCGAGGCCTCTGCGCCCTTTGATTCTGAACTTGTAATTGCAGATCAGAACATCAAAAGCGGCTATGAGCTGGCAGCGGAACTTCTGAAACGTAAAGCAGACGCGATTATATGCGGAAACGATGAAATCGCAATCGGTATCGAGAAATACATGTTCGAACATGGCGTGCGTATTCCTGAGGAGCTACTGCTGACCGGAGGCGACAATATCAAGATGTCCGGACATTGTCAGATTCCGATAAGCAGCTTCGACCAGCAGGCAGTCCTATGCGCCGAACATTGCGCCGAAATCCTGCTGAAGCATCTCGAAGAAGGCGAAGAGCTAAGAACCATGCAAATCCCTGCTCCTCTGATCCTCCGCCGCTCCACCGGAGATTGAGTTCTCATTCCGTGGAGATCTCAAAATATATTGCCGCGCCATCCTTGCCAGTATCCGCTGAAAAGGTAGCTTCATCATTTTTCACTGTATCTGGATTAATTGATTTCAAACGATTTCCAGCGATATCAAGCGGATATAGTTTGAGCTGAGCTGCATTCTTATTTCTGACTGAAATCGTAAATGAAGCCCGTTCTATCAAAGTAGGACCATGTCCGCAGTCAAGCAGACTGAGCATATCGTCAGAAGCAAACTCCATATCGCTGTTGAGGGCGTTTGTCGAATAAACCAGCATCAGGCGTTTTGCGTCATATATCTTGTTCATACCGTCAATACTGACAAGTGCAAGATTACCGTTTTCACTCATCTTGGCAATAGCAAAATCAGAAAGCTGTACAGATGTGCCTTTCTCAGCACAGACACCTTGAAGACGCGGAGTATTTATCTGCATGTAATTTCTGGATTTGTCGAGGAGTATTTCCGAATTTGAGGTTTCAAATATATTTTTCCCGTCACTGCGGTTATCAGCCTTCAGGACAGAGGCTTTACGCAGGTGAAGAAGTACCTCTGACGCATTTGCGACAGGATTGTCAGTAGTACTGGAATATCCGGCGTTGTTCACAACAACTGAATTAGTCGCTCCCAGTTTATACGCGATTTCTCCAGGACGCAGCGGAATCTGTTCCTTGACTCCTTCGGTACATTCGATGTTCAAGCCGGTAAGAAGAGAGGGCAGGGACTGTTCCGAAGAGAGTCCTCCGGCAACAGCTGATTCGGTAAAACAGTCACTTTTCAGAGCACGGATTCTTATAGTCGGTTCCGCAGGGCTGATATCGCCTCTGATAAACAGAAAGAAAGTCAGGAATTCTGATGATTTTGCGATAGGATCCATCCATATGCCGAATGACTGTATGTCGTTGATTGTTTTCAGAGAAACCGGAGAAGCGTGGCATGTGAGTGCATCAAAGTTTTGAAATGCCGAGTATCCGCCGATAACAAAACCCTGTTCGTATCTGTAGCGGTTCCAGAATACAAAGTTATGCTCGGTCACGACAAAAGGCTTTCCCAGCAGCTTTGTTCCCATGAAATTGCGGAAAACCTGAGCTCCTGTGCCGATTGCGCTGCTCTGGCTGATGAAAGAATGTTTGGAGATCCAATTTGAAGGATGTGCATGATAATGATTCATGGCGACAAGCGGAGAATCCTTGCGCAGATAATTAAAAAACTGACTCTTGCCGCAATTATAGTTGACAAGGTAACCTTTAAAGCCGATTTCCTTCATCTGAGTTTCGTACCAGTTAAGCATTTCCTCCTCAAGCGGTGCAAGGAATTCAGCAGCGTCAACATTGGAGTAGTTTCTGTCATAGCCTGTCATACATGGAACTTCATCAAAGGATTTGAACTTGGCGGAATCCTTTTGCCAGGCTTTATGAAGATTTTCAATTGTCCCATATTTGTTTTTCAGAAATTCACGCCAGCGAGGAAGAAACCATTCTGTATCAAAATCCCTCCAGAAACCGAATTCCTGCTCATTGAATGCCACTGCCATGACAAGGACAGGATCATCAACCAGACGTTTTCCTGTATATGGATTGACATGGCAAAGGAATTTTTCAACACCTTCACGCCAGTTCTTGCGGACTTCGGGATCATAGTAGATTCTGGCCTTAAAACCCTTCTTTGGCTCCTTCAGTTTCATAGGATTACCGGGAGTATAGCCAATCCAGCTTGTCATGCAGTCGAAATTCCAGTAAAGACCGTTCTGTTTCATGCAGAATATGAAGTAATCGATTTTATCAAGCATTTCCTTGTTGAATTCAAGATCTTTTGAGGCTCCTCCCATGAGTCCCTGATCCAGAAAATGAGTACGAACCATATTATATCCGTTCCGCCTCATTTCGACTGCCAGAGCTTCTATTTCCGGGCGGGAAAGCTTTGCAAGATCCACATGCGGAGTCAATGCGTCCGTAAGAAAACGAACGCGCTGCTCCGGGTTCTTTTCGAAGACAAAATGCCCATCTTTGATAATGATGCGTCCAAGCTCATCAACGGTTCCGCGACGCATATAGGAACTTAGGTCTAAGGCAGAGCCGGGCTTTATCATATTTTTCTCAGGACGTGAAAGAGGAAGCCATTTCTCATTCGCCTGTATTTTGCTTGAAGTATTTGCCGGTAAAGGAATATCTT
This sequence comes from Verrucomicrobiota bacterium, assembly GCA_022703965.1. GTDB lineage: Bacteria > Verrucomicrobiota > Lentisphaeria > Victivallales > UBA1829 > JAKJHH01. The sequence continues at coordinate 1,971 of JAKJHH010000071.1, read as the reverse complement.
CAGGGCTGAGAGTTGCTCCCAGAACCAGCCAGAGAGCTTCAGGATTTGACCGGAATTTGATCTCGTTTATTTCAGAGAGTTCAGATTTTATCTCGAAACGGGAAAGATAGACTCCGGCAATATTATCATCTCCGGTACGGCCTCTGAGGGCAGCATAACCGTTATCAAGAACTGCAATATTACGGTACCAGTCGGCGACATCACGATTATAAACAATCGGAATTTCTTGAGTTGTTCCTGCCTTATCTTTGAGCGTGACAAGACCGATGCTCTGTCCCTTAAGCTGAGGCCCCCATGCGGCGGTATGCAGAATGTACAAAGTTTTGGCCTTGTCAGAAGGATTAAGAGGGATGACGACTTCCTCCGGCCCTGCCGTGAAGTATTTTGAATTCATAGTCAGAATGCCTTTTCCTTCCGGCTCGGCATCCATGGGAATACCGGCAAATTCCTTACGGTAGAGATGTCCCAAAAAAGAACGTCCATCCTGTTTTGCGCCCTGATCAGTCCATCCGCCTTGATTGTCTCCTGCGATTTCATCGGCAATGGCCATATTTGCAGCTGAACGTATTTGTACGGCGACTCCGGCATTTTCTATTTTCAGATTGCGAAGCTGAAATTTTCCGGCTGAATTCTGCATGCCTATTGATAGACTGATACTCTTAAGCTCAGGCGGAACAGCAATAGTATTTCCGAATTTCTTCCAGTCAAAATCTCCGCTTGGAAACTCAATTCCTCCCCATGCTTTACGCTTCTCACTCTGCATTGAAAGCATAAGTTTTATTCCCTCGAAGGCCTTTTCTTTAGGCAGGATGTTTTCAGCTCTGGCCTCGCAGGAAATACGGATCAGACGTCCGGAGAATTTTTCAGGCTCCAGCTTGAGATTAACCGTCTCATACGAAACGCGTTTTTTGAAATCTCCGCAAAGTCCGTCTTTTTGTATGGAAATCGAAGGATTGGCGGAAAAGCCCTTCAGATCATCCTGAGAAAGCAGGTCAGATTTAAAAAGACTGTCTCCCTGAGCTTGGGCAGCATAAAATACCGCCAAGATGAAAACTGCCAGAATGGAACGTAAATGTCTGTTCATATTATCTTAATCCTTTTGTGTTTCTTAGAGTCCGAAATATTTTGTATAGTCCTCTGTGCGATAAAATTCACTGCTGTTTGGTCCGTTGACCTGCCAGTAGCTCCAGTCAGGTACAGCGAAAACTTTATAGCGAACCTGATGGTAGTTAAGCGTCTCAACATGCCAGTCGGCGAAGAGTATATTCGTCTGATTGTTGTGGATGAAGTGCAGCCCTCCCGAATTGTTGGTTCCAAGCAGATGAGTTCCGGTAGGACGGGAATCCGTTGCCGTATATTTCACGGAATCCGCAAGGAATGGATATTGAGGCGCATTTTTAATTTTTCTTTCTGCATAGACAAAAGCACCGTCTATTTCAGGGACACTCGTAAACGGACTGCCGAAGAGTTTTTCCCAGTCGCCGAAATAGTTGCCGTGAATACCGTATGACAATTCCGACTTACGACCTGCGATTTTTGTATTCGCCACCGGACAAAATGCAGTTCTGGGAATTTTTGAGTCATCAAGAAAAGATCCTCCGGAACTGCGTTCAGCATATAATTCCGATGCCCACTGTGTATTGCCTTTGGCAGCCTTCTGAAGTGGAATAAAACCGTTATTGTCGGAAGAATATATTCCGAATGCCAGACCCATCTGTTTCAGGTTGCTTGTACAGAGAATTGAGCGTGCCTTTTCACGCGACTGCTTGAGTGCCGGCAAAAGCATCCCGGCCAGAATACTGATAATCGCGATGACAATCAGCAATTCAATTAAGGTAAATGCGTTTTTTGAGATAAAATAAGTGCGTAAAGAATGATCGTGCATATATTAAAAACTCCTATGATAATTTTCCACTTCGGTATCGAAGAAAGGTTTAATTTTTCACGAGTTTAAACTGCGTGAAGTCTTCG
>JAKJHH010000070.1:14486-17196 GCA_022703965.1 Verrucomicrobiota bacterium | reverse complement strand
GCTATGCCAAAAATTGAAAGAGCTATCGAAGCAGTCCCGGCAGCAAGACCGTCCATGTTGTCAAAAAAGTTTATCGAGTTCATTATCAGAAGCAGCCAGAATATCGATATGCCGTATACAATCACAGGATTTGTGAAGAAAATCGTTATTTTAACGTCTCCAAGCGAAACCGCGACAAAGGCGACAATAATTTGTCCGATAAGTTTAACTTTTGCACTCAAGGCAAAACGGTCGTCGTAAAGTCCGAGGAATACCGCCATCAGGGCAGCTGCACATATGCCAAGCAAATGCCGGGAAGCCGCTTCAGGATTCGCTCCGTCAGGCGTCAATGGAAAGCTGTGAGTTCCCGACTTCATATAAATCATGCCGATGTAGCCGGCGGAAATTGTAATTATCCATGCCCAGGACATAGCAAGACCGCCGAGAAGCGGAGTAGCCTTCTTATGACCTTTGTGCGCCTGAATCGCCGGCACATCAAGAAAGCCCGAAAGAAAAGCTATTTTCCGGCAGAGAGGCGTAAAGATCAGAGAAAGAATCAAAGCCGAAGCAAAGATACAGCCGTAAATAAGATACCAGTTCATCAAGGCCTTCCGTTTTAAAATTTCCTACGCTTGCGGCGCATTATACATATATGGTTGCATACAGGACAACGGGATATATTCTCATCGTTTTTCACGATAAAAGCAAAGTTGCAGGAGTCGCAGACTATCATCTTTTCCTTGGACAGAGACCAGTCCTGCATCTTCTGGCGCCATATCATTTTCAGCCAGAGAAAGGACACAAAAAGGACGGACACAAAAATAATAAACGTAAACACTGTCGAAATCTGCACGGGAATCATTCTGCCAGAACTCCTTCCCTGTTGATGCTTATGAATTTCTCCTTGCCATAGAAGGATTCGGGCCAGTCTTTCATTCTTAACTCATTTGCCAGCCTGTTCTCCTGCTGAATATCGCCGGGTTTGCCGATTACATAAACAGACGGAAAAAGCCCCGGACTGGAAGGGAAAACAAGATGATATTTTATCTCCTCATCAGGATTTCTAACCCCGAGGGCCTTCAATTCCGCAAGAAGCTCCGGAGACGGAGTTTTTACTGTAGTCAGGCAGCACGGCGGCGTGTAGGAAGATGGTACAAAGACAAACTGCTGATTCTTTTTCAATATGCAGTCGGTATCTATTGAAAAGCCGGAGAACGAAATAGTTTCCTCAAGGGGGAGTCTGAAGGAGTCTGAAAGATTCCAGTTTCTCTGATTTTTCAGGAATGAGCTTATGCTGACACGGGTATCCGCCTTGCTGAAAATGGAAGGATCACCATACTTGATCCATGCCGCGATGGATTCACTTTTCTTACTGCCGAGAAATTTGTCCGAGAGCATGATAACGGCTTTTCCGGCATTTTTCTTCTCTGTCTGCTCAGGCAGACGCTCGCCGAAAACAAGCATCAGAAAAAGACAGGTGAACGCAGTAATGATTCCTGCGTGGAAAAACGAAGATCTCCGTATTTTTTCACTTATCCTGTCAGTCATTCAAAGTTCCTTCTGGTAAACTCAATCGCTGTCGGAATCCTGGAACACTTCAGCCTTATCCTTGCCTGCCGGAGAAATCAGCAGGAAAGCGTTTATATTGAGTTCTTCGGCAACGGCCATAATCGACGCGACAGTTCCGAAAGAACTCTTCGCATCGGCTCTTATGATAACCGAATCCGTCTTCATTCTTGAACTGATTTCCAGCAGGAGTTTTTTGAGGTCTTCCACTTTGAGATTCAGATCGTTGAAATAGATTCTGTCTCTGGCATCTACAGTTATGACCATCTTCTGGAAGCTCTTACGTCCAGCCGAGGATATCTGCGGCAGTTCCACGGAAATGCCGGAAACCTGTACAAAAGAACCGCTCATAAGCAGAATCATGAGCATCAGACAGAAAACTCCCGCAAAGGCAGTGATGTCCGGAAAACCTTTGAGGTACTTCAGTCTGGTTTTGATTTTAATTGACTGTTCCGTTTTCATCGGAATTTCCATTCTTCGCATTTCTGTGGTTTTTGAGGAAGTAAACTATTTCAGATGCCGACTTTTCCATATCCACGGTAAAGACTTCGACGCGCGCGACAAGATAATTATACGCTATATGACAGGGAATGGCAACGCAAAGACCTGCCGCCGTAGTTGTAAGCGCCATGCTGATGTCTCCGGCAAAATCGGGAATCGTAAGATAAACGACTTCCTTTGCCCTGATTGTCTGAAATGCACTCATCATACCGATCACAGTGCCGAGCAAACCCATCAAAGGAGCTACAAAGCCGATTGTCCCGATAATATTCAGACGTGCTTCCAACTTAGGCACTTCAACCATCGCCGCGTCTTCTACGGCGTGACGGATAGCCTTCTCCTCGTCGCCTTTTTCGTATGAGAGAATCGCCGCATTCAGAACTCTCGCTACAGGCCCCGGAGTATTATCGCAAAGACTGATCGCTTCTATCATTCCGTCGCGCTTCAAAACGTTGATGAGACCGCTGACCAGTTCTCCCACATTTACCTGCGAACGATGAAAGTAAAAGAGTTTTTCAAGGAATATAAACAGTGCGATCAAGCCGAATCCGAAGATGATCCACATCAGCGGACCGCCCTCCTTCATTATCACAACAAATGACATATTTTATAAACTCCGTTTAATTTTTATATTTGCCGCTCAGCTCGGAAGCCGTTCTCTTAT
>JAKJHH010000070.1:0-14468 GCA_022703965.1 Verrucomicrobiota bacterium | reverse complement strand
CCGATTCCGGCATCGACCATTTTATTGCAGACAGAAACGGCTTCCATCGCCGATTCCGAGTTATTGCGTCCTTTACAGACGGCGATTATTCCGTTCGCGGATTTCACCAGCCAGAAAACTGTATCGCGTCCCTTGTAAAGCCCTGAAAATACCCCGTAATATACTTCGCGATACTTTTTCAGCGAAGTCTCTTCGTCTCCCGCAAGCTCAAAAGCACGTCCGGCTTTGTAAATGAGCTGAGGCTTCAGCGCAGGAGGACACTCCTTTGCATTCAACGCTCTCTCATAAGCGCTGACGGAAGCAGTAAGATATTTCCTGTCAAAACTTTCGGAGCACATCGAAAAATTACAGTCGCCAAGACGTCCTGCGGCAACCGCTTCAAGCAGGGAGTCCGGACGTCTGTCCATAGCCTTGTTGTAGAATGCGGCTGCCTTGGCGAACTCACCCTTTTCGGAATATATCTCGCCGTTCAAAAAAAGACCTTCTGAAGCTGCTCTGCTCGAAGAATATCGTCCTGAAAGCTCGCCAAGCATGAAGAGCGCCTGATCGAAATCACCTTTGCGATATTCCATATAAGCTTTTTCGTAGAGGATATCAGGAATAAGATCTTGATTATTTTTATATTTTTCGAGCATTTTCCCGAGAATTTCGGCAGATTTCACATAATCGCCAGAATCACGATACACTCCTGCCGCCGAGAAGAATGCCGATATGCAATATTCACTTTCAGGATATTTTTCGGCAAGTATCTTAAGATCCTTCAAGGCTTCTTCGTTTCTTTCTGAACGGAACTTCAGAATAATTCTCTTGTAGAGCGACATCGGCGCGTATACAGTGAACGGATAGGCTTTGATCGTCAGATCATAATAAGTCTCCGCCTCTGAAAGTTTTCCGGCCTTTTCACTGTCAAGTCCAGCTGCGAAGGAAGCCTTCGGCGCATAATCGTGATTCGGATAGTCCTTGGCGAAGTCGGCAAAGAGAGCGGCTGCTTTCTGATACTTTCCCAGTTTTTCTTCATTTACAGCATAAAAATAAATTGCGTTGCGGACAGTTTCTCCCGCGGGAAACTCATTGATTATCTGCTCGCAGTAGTTTTGCGAGGCTTTATAATCGCCAAGCTCAAGCAACATGCGCATCGCCTGATAAAGAGCTTTTTCACGCCAGAGTTTTGAAGTTTCAGAAAGCTTTATGAACGCCTTGGACGCTTCAGCTATACGGCCTTGACGGTAAAGGAGTTCAGCCAGAAGATAAGCTTTTTCTCCGGCAGTCGCGTCATCCTGACTTCTTCCGAAAACACGGTTGATGATGTCATAAGCCTTGTTGAAGTCTTTCTGCTTGATGCAGAGAGCCGATGCTTCGCGTGCGGCGTTGAAACGTATCTCGCGAAGTATGGAGCCGTTGTCAAAGATTTCCCTGTAAACTGTAAAAGAGTCGAAATCCCTTCCGGCATCGCTGTAGAGCCGGGCTGCTGCAAGCTTCATTCGACTGCCTTCCACAGCATCTCTCATCGTATCCGCAAGACGGAGAGCAATGAGAACAGCCTCATCACGGCGGTTCGATTCGCAGAGAGCACGGATCAAGGTCAGTCCGGCAACATATTTTTCTTCATTGGACGGAGCGCTCAACACTGCATCGTTGAGATAGTACAAGGCGGTTTCATAGTTTTTTTCATTCAGATAAAGCTCTCCGGCTGCAAAAGAAAGCGCATAGAAAAACGGATTCCGCAAATCCTTCATTTCCTGTTTGAGTCTATCATAAGACTGGCGCAAGGACGCTGTCTTGCGGCTTTTGACATCAGCAAGCAGATAAAGGATTTTGTAATCTGTACGGCCGACTGACTCGTGGGAGTCAAGACTCGCAACTGCATCGGCGGTTCTGCCTGCGTATATCATACAGAAAACGGCTCGAAGAAAAGCTAAATCCTGCCACTTGGTCTCTTTCCCGTCAGATTCAAGGCTTATGAAGGTTTTGAGTGCCTTGTCCCAGTCTCTCATCTGCATGTAAGCCATGCCGAGTTTATAAAGACAGTTAAAATAATTCTGATCAGGAGGGTTCAAATCCTTGAGCATTGCCTCAAAGGCCTGAGCGGCTTCTTTAGGATTGCCGTTCATCATCAAGATTTCGCCGGAAAAGATGGAAGATTCCGTCTTCTCAAAGGGAAAAGCTTCGCGATAGGCATCCAGCTCAAGACTTGCCTCAGTCCTGTTTCCTGACATAATGAGAGCGTTGAGCGTAGACTTGTAGGCATCGCTCAAGGCTTCGCGATTCTCTCCTGCCTCTTTCTTGTATCGTCTGTAAAACTCCGCAGCCAGCGAATACTGTCTGTCCAGCATCGCCTGGTCACCGAGAAGTTTGCCCTGAAAAAGTTGAGGCGGAGCCGCATAAAGCGGAGCGACCGCCAATCCGGCGCTGAAAATCACAGCGCAGATAAAGGCGGCCATGCGGGCTGTACTAGGAAATGACATTCCCTTTTGAACTCCGGATTTGTGATAATGTGACGGAACTGAAACTGAAATTTATTCCGGTTTCACAACGGCGGCTACTGCTGCCTTGTCCTTGAGTTTTTCCTTGATCTTCTCAAGAATTTTGTCCTGAAGATCAATCTTATCATGCAGATAAGTTCTCGCCTGCTCGCGTCCCTGAGCAATCTGTTCGCCTTCAAAGGAGAACCATGAGCCTCTTTTTTCTATGATGCCCATTTCGGAAGCGACATCAAGAATTGAAGTTGAACGTGAAATTCCTTCATCCCAGTAGATGTCGAATTCGGCGTTTCTGAAAGGAGCAGCCATCTTGTTCTTGACGACTTTAACCTTCACGCGGTTGCCCATTGCCTCGCCTGCGGTGTCCTTGATGACACCGATCTTGCGAATATCCATACGGATCGAGCTGTAGAACTTGAGAGCGTTACCGCCTGTTGTCGTTTCAGGATTTCCGAACATAACACCGATCTTTTCACGGATCTGGTTTGTGAATATGCAGCAAGTGCGGCTTCTGCTGATGGCACCTGTAAGTTTTCTGAGAGCCTGAGACATAAGTCTGGCCTGAAGACCAAGATGAGAATCGCCCATCTGTCCTTCAATTTCAGCTTTCGGGACAAGAGCCGCAACGGAGTCGATAACAAGCACGTCAACTGAATTGCTTCTGACGAGTGTATCGACAATATTCAGAGCGTCTTCACCGCAATCCGGCTGTGAAATCAGCAGATTGTCGATGTTTACGCCGATTTTCTTGGCATACTGGGGATCAATAGCATGTTCAGCGTCGATGATCGCCGCTACGCCGCCGGCCTTCTGGGCATTTCCGATAATGTGAAGACAGAGCGTTGTCTTACCGGAAGACTCAGGTCCGTAGATTTCGATGATTCTTCCACGCGGAACGCCCATGACTCCGAGTGCCATGTCAAGAGCGAGCGCACCTGTGCTGATGACCGGGACATCGGCATGGGTATCATCGCCGAGTCTCATGATCGAGCCTTTACCGAATTCTTTTTCGATCTGGCTTATTGCTATTGTAAGATTCTTGTCTCTTGCGCTCTGTTCGGGACTTGCGGCAGCGGCCTTTGCGGCGGCCTTGCTTTCCTTTGTTTCTTTTGTCTCTTTAGCTTCGCTCATAAATTTTTCCTTGCGGCTTTGCCCATCTTTTCAGGGCGTTTTCAGAAATTTAAATATCAAGATCCTTTACCGTCGCGGCATGAAGTTCGATATACTCTCTTCTGGGTTCGACAATATCGCCCATGAGAAGAGTGAACATTCTTTCAGCCTCGACCGCATCTTCCATTGTAACTTTGATCATTTTGCGGAGAGCCGGATCCATGGTTGTTTCCCAGAGCTGTTCCGGGTTCATTTCACCGAGACCCTTGTAGCGCTGTATCGCAAGTCCCTGACGTCCGTTCTTCTTGATTTCCTCGAAAAGCCCCTTCAGCGATTTGACCTTCTGAGTCTTGTCGCCGGTTTTGACTTCAAAGATGTCTTTTTCGGAATCTTCGCCGAACATCTCGTGAATGGTATATCCGCTTATCTTCAGCTCGGAGGCAAGTTCTTCACATGCCTTGTGCTCGAAAATCTCTATTATGTCGATAGCGGAATTCATCACCGGAGCGACTTCCTTTGGCTCGCCTGAGTCGACCGCTTCGATCGGCTTGGCGTTGGCCGGGGTCAAACGCTTCTCGACTGACTCAATGTATTCCGTTTCTTCATCGTCGGAATATACATACTTTTCACTCATGGAGCCGTCATCCTCGCGGACATTGACTCTTGCGACCGGGAATTTTTCATCCACAACCTGAGCAAAATATTTTGAGGGCTCTATGCCGTGGCGTGTGAGTCCGGCTGAAATGTGCTGAACTGTGCTGACATACTTGAGAGTCTTCATAAGTTCTTCACGTGAAAGCGCTGCGGCTGTCTTGAGCGAAACAACTTCAAGATCGTCGTCACAACCGATTTCGATCAAATAGTTGTCCAGCTGCTCTTCTGTATCAACATAGCTTTCGCGCTTCTTTCTGCGAACCTTGAAGAGCGGGGGCTTGGCAATATACACGTGGCCGGTTTCGATCAGCTTCTTCATCTGTCTGAAGAAGAATGTCAGAAGCAGAGTTCTGATATGCGAACCGTCCACGTCCGCGTCAGTCATGATTACGATTTTATTATAACGCAACTTGGTGATGTCAAAATCTTCGTCTCCGATTCCGCATCCTATTGCGGCTACAAGCGACTGGATTTCCTTGTTCTCAAGAACCTTGTCAAGTCTTGCCTTCTCAACGTTGAGCAGTTTGCCTCGGATCGGCAGAATCGCCTGGAAGGAACTGTCTCTTCCCTGTTTGGCTGAGCCACCGGCTGAATCTCCCTCAACGATATAAAGTTCGCACTTCATCGGATCGGATTCAGAACAGTCGGAAAGCTTGCCGGGCAGCGAGAAACCTTCAAGAGCTCCTTTACGCTGAACAAGTTCGCGAGCCTTTCTGGCGGCTTCACGAGCTCTGGCGGCGACGAGAGCCTTGCTCACAACTTCGCGCGCTATCTGAGGATTCTCCTCGAAATACTCGCTTAGTCCGTCGTTCACAATCGACTCGACGATACCTCTGACATCGCTGTTTCCCAGCTTGGTCTTGGTCTGGCCTTCAAACTGAGGATCCGGAACTTTCACGCTGATGACAGCTGTAAGTCCTTCACGGGTATCGGGGCCGCTGATCGCCTTTTCGTTCTTGAGCAGATTATTGTTCTTCGCGTATGTATTGATGGAGCGTGTAAGTGCTCCCTGGAATCCTGTAAGGTGCGTACCGCCTTCAATAGTGTTGATATTGTTGGTGTACGAGAAGATGTTTTCCGTAAAACCGTCGTTATACTGCATTGCGACTTCAACTTCTATGCGGTCGCGTTCTCTGTGCAGATAGATTACATCCTGATGAAGCACAGGCTTATGAGCATTCAGATGCTTTACAAATTCGCTGATACCGCCTTCATAATGAAAGACTTCCTTGCGAACTCCCTCGGCAGGACGCTCGTCTGCCAGTGAAATTGTGACTCCCTTGTTCAGGAAGGCGAGCTCACGGAGTCTGTTCGCCAGTGTATCCCAGGTATATTCAGTGATCTGGAATATTTCTCTGTCCGGCTTGAATGTAACTTTTGTACCTCGAACAGCAGCAGGCGCGCCCTTCTTGAGAGGAGACACTGTTATGCCGCGCGCAAACTTGATATGATGAGCAAAACCGTCTCTTCTGGACTCCACTTCCAGCCATTCGCTGAGCGCGTTAACGCAGGAGATACCTACGCCGTGCAGACCGCCGGACACCTTATATGCGTTATGGTCGAATTTACCGCCGGCATGCAGAACAGTCATAACAACTTCCACCGCGGGTTTGCCTTCGCCTTCGTGCATATCTACAGGAATACCGCGTCCGTCGTCGTTCACTGTTATGCTGTTGTCAGGGTGAATCATCACTTCAACCTTGGTCGCGTATCCGGCGAGAGCTTCGTCGATACTGTTGTCAACAGCTTCATAAACAAGATGATGCAATCCGCGTACACCGGTATCGCCGATATACATACTTGGACGCATTCTTACGGCTTCGAGTCCTTCGAGAACCGTAATCTTATTAGCGTTATACTCCGATATACCCTGATTCATATTGATTTCCGGGTTTGTGTTTTCATTCTCAGACATTTCCGCCCAACCTCCGGGAATATCTTATTCCCTTGATAATAATTGACTTGGAATCAAATAAACATAAACGTTCTTTAACTCAATAAGATAGCCGCCCAAACGCAATTTTTCAACCTTTTTCCGGAACTCTTTCATAAGACGCTAAATCATATGGAAATATACCTCTTTGCCTTGTCTCATTATTGCCATGGTGGACTTGACGAAATATGCTTCCCGGTAGATTGTAATTAGCATACATTAAGTAATTTCAGAAAGTCTTCTATGAAAATGATAAATACAGCCGTCATCCCTGTACCCAAACTTGAAAATGACTTTTACGACTGGTATCAGCGCCACGAGTCCATACTGGACAAAGTCAAAGAACACAAATATGACCTCATTTTTATCGGAGATTCCATTACGCATTTTTTTGCAGGCCATCCTGGATACACAGATCGAGGCGATGATATCTGGAACAAATACTATTCGGAACGCAACACTCTTAATCTCGGCTTTGGCTGGGACAGAACTCAAAATGTGCTATGGCGGCTCAGTAACGGAGAATTTGCCGGACAGACTCCTCGTCTTGTCGTACTCAACATAGGCACAAACAATACAAGCGCCACCGAAAACGCCAGAGCCAATACTCCTGAAGAAATCCTCGAAGGCATAAAAGCCGTCTGCCATAAAATATGGGCTTTCTCGCCGAAAACACATATCCTTCTCATGGCCTTGTTTCCACGTGATGACAAAGCAAGCGAACGCCGAAAAACCATAGCGGAAATCAACCAGCTTATAAAAACATTTTCAGGAAGCGACAAGCGCCTTAGCTTTATGGATATCGGCGCAAAATTCCTTGATGCGAATGGAGAAATCATCCTTTCTCACATGCCGGACAAATGCCATCCCGGCAGCTCAGGCTACAAAATATGGGCGGAGGAAATAGAGCCTGTCATTTCATCTATTTATAGATAAAGCTTGCTTTCCTTGACGATATATTTTATAATTATATATCGCCTTTGTGAAATAAAATAAGGTTTTATACAATGTCAGCAAGCTTATCTGTCCGAGAACTCAGTGTCGGATTCGAGAACTCAAGAAATTTTCTGCCTTACTATACAAACAGCCCTTGGAGAAAAAACGACGAGTCTTTTATTTTCTTCTCAGAGAAAAACGGAGAAGACAGTCCGATCCTAGCCGCATTCTATCCGGCATCAGGCAAAACCGAAACTCTGGCAAATCTGGACAAATGGAAAAATCATCCATCTACCGAGCGGGAAGAGGAATTTCTCAGCACCTGCATCAGCCAGAATGAAGACAGCGTCTTTATTCCTTACAGCAACAGCATCATAAAACTGAATCTGAAAGACGGAAGCGTAAAAGAACTTTTCAAAATTGAACCCGGATTCAGGATTGGCGGACCTCTCTGCATCAGCAGTGACGGAAAACTTCTTGCCGCCGCCCAGTTTCCGCCAATTGGGATAAAGCCGCCGGAAAACACCCGCGTCTTTGTGATATCCGCAGAGGATGGAAAACTTCTTGCCGACACGACTGTTCCGCTTTTCGCGACACACTTTCAATTTATGGACAACGACAAAACACTGCTTTTCGCCCATGAAGGCGCAACGGAAGGCATTCCGGACAGACTCAATGCTCTTGACTGGAAAACAGGCACTCATAAAAACCTGTATCGCCACATCCACAGTCCAACTGGAGAACTCCTTGAATACATCGGACACGAAAGAGCCGCAGGTAAATTCGTTGTAGCAGTACGTTACCCCGTCTCGAAAATAGAGTCTGGAATCATCCTGCTTGATCCTGAAAGCGGTTTATGCAGTCTTATCGATCAGGATGATTACTGGCATGCCGCTTCGGATGGAAAAGGTGAAAACTTCGTCATGGACACGATGTGGTGGGGCTCAAGCAAACGAAAAACCGAACACGAAATGGATATTGTCCATCTGCACCGCAAAAATGGCCAAAAAACAATCCTAAAACATATTCATTCCGACCCCAAACGTCAAATCTACCATCCACACCCCCAGCTCAATGCGGACGGAACTAAGCTGCTCTTCATCGACAGAACTTCAGTCTCGAAAAATGAAGAAGGCAGCTTCATCGTCTACATGGAGCTCCAAGCTGAATGAGGCGCTCCCACCTCATTCAAGCACTCTTATCATTCCGTATTCAGACGGTTTCTTGGAGTTTGCAATGCCTGAACTCCACTCATAGAAAGAGCGTCCCGCTCCGTCATTGTCGTCGACTACCCACGAAAAACCGAATGGAGCTCCAGACTGCAAGCTCAAGGGATAAACAGATTCAAGGGGCAGTTTGATTTCGTAAGAAATAACGCCGTCTTTATGAACGACCACAGCCTCGGCTTCATTCACAATCCCAAGGTACATTGACTTCATAAGCTCCTGAGTCAGGACGCAATGACGTCTGTAAACCTGAACACCTTTTTCAGTCAAGGCTACGCTGTATTCGTTGTAATCTTTGCCGTCCATATCCGGATCAATGGCGAATTCAATTGCATCACCCTCATAAACTCCAAGCCCCTCCTTCTTCTGGAAAAAGATATCATCGTTCACTTTGAAAGCCAGATAAAGCGAGCTTGAGTCATAAGTCAAGGCTCCCTCTGCAAGAACTTTGCCGTCCTTGTAAATACGCATTGGAGACGAAAAATCCCAATCATTGAGAAGCCCGTCAACAAAAGGAGTTTTTCCAGTCTTTCTGCATTCGGACTGCCAGAGAGCTTTGAATTCATTCACCTTTCCCCCAAGCTGAACAAGACGTATATCATCCCAGAGAATTTCTCCTTTTTTCTTGTGGAGATTACAAAAATAAAGAGACATGGAACGTGCATCTGATTCAGACACATTGATCGTGTCATAATAAAGGCGCCAGTCGTTTGAAACCTTGATTCCCATAAGATTTCCGCCCGGCTTGAGCGGATAAATCAGCTTTCCGGATGCATCAAAAAGCGAATACTGAACAATGGAGCTTGCCTCAATTCCCTCAAGTGCGGAACGCGCCCAGCCGGCAAGTACATACGATTCCCCGGGCAGTACCTGAATATGCTGTTTATACGAGAAGGAAGCAGCGGAAAGATCATCCGTTGTTTTTGAGCGCAATGCCGAAGCGTCATCAAGCCCGCCTTTCGGGATCCATTCAGTTCCCTTCATGAGACTCCAGAACTTTATACTTTCATCCTCAGTTTTGAAATCTCCGCCCGAAAGCAAGTTCATTCCAGGTGGAACAAGAAGGGGGTTGATCTTAAGATTCAAGGATGATGTCCAGCGCTTGCCCGAAACAGACTTGTAGTCCATTTGAACACTGACAGGACAAACAGCTCGCGCCATGGCAGACGGAGCCTCTATAATAAGTTTCAGGTCACTGAGCTTGCCAGGCCCAAGCACAAGTTCGTTAGCGGCGGAAGAAATCTTGAGTGCTGACTTATTTTCGATATTGATCTTTACCGTGCTGCGTTCTCTAGAATTATTCTGGAACTGAAGAATAACTTTTTCCGATTTCCCGATAACGACATGAGGGAACTCAGGACTGGCCTTCACCACTACACGCGCCATCAATGAAAGCATCTCCATATCTCCGCCTTCGATGAATACAGGCAGAGAGTCAAGCTCGACAAGTCCATCCTGAACTGTTCTGGAAACATTCATAAGGTCATAGACTTTCAAATTCCCGCGTGCAGGAACATTGAACGACAGTTTTCCACTGTTTGCCCATGCGACAAGAACAGGGGTATTTCCCTTTGCGAATAAGTACGCCTCTCCACCGACATCAACAGGCAGTGCTCCTATGAACTTATAGCCTTCAAGATGATGAGTCAGCGTTCTCATCGCCACAAAAGCGGGACGGGGACTCATATTTGTATGAAGCAGACTGCGCTCATCATCCATGCCCTCGGAAAGCGGATCGAAAAGGAAGGTTCTCACGACTCCGTTAGCCTGCTCCCGTACAAGTTTTTTCACGAGCAACTCAGCCTGACGGCGATCATCCGGCCATGCGTTGCCGTCACGTATTGCTTCTTCCGTGTTCATGAAAGGAGCCGCAAACTGATCTTTCAAAACACTGCGCCATGAAGCATAGGAATAGCCTGGAGGATTTTTACTGTAATGGAATCCATGAAAATCATAGTATCTTTTTCCGTCAAGATATGTCAGCATCTCAGCTACAAATCTGAATGCATTCACAAAACCCCCGGTCACGACCTGAGCATCGGGATCGGCCGCTTTCACAGCATCATAAGATACTTTAAGCAAATCGGCGTAATCTTTAGGACTGCCGCTGAACCAGAAACAGGACTGAAAATCAGGCTCATTCCATATTTCCCAGTACTTAATCCGTCCCTTATAGTGTTCAACTGATTTACGCACACATTCTTTCCATAGATCAAGCTTCGGAACAGTATAAGCCCAAACAGGCTGCCCAATAGGATTCTTCCAGTTCCCATCTTCAGTTGTCGCTGCCCATTTGGGCGTATGAGCAATTACTAGATGAACATGCATACCATATTTTTCGTACATTGAAACATATTTATCAAATATCTCCCATTTGGGCTGTATATCCTGTTCTGGTTGAAGCATGCCATATTTTAGAGAAAGCCTTGCCCAACGAAAACCTGCCAACATTGCAAATCTGTTGATTTCTTCTCCCCCCCTCCTGTACAAACGCAATTTTGAGTTAAGATCAGCACCATGGAAACCATATGGAGAATCAGGATATGAAGCGGTATCAGGAGTAGCGATGAAAGCATAGTCAAGAACAGTTTTATTATCGGCATTGCCAAGAGCAAGAACTTTGCCGGACTTGTCCTGTAAAACGCCCTCAAAACGGAAATATCCAAAGCTCTGATCCAGAATCTTTATGGCATTAGCTCCTGAGTTCAGAGTTTGCTTGCCATGATGTACAGTTTTCCCGTTCCAGTCTTTAACGGTAAAGGAAAAAAGACCGTCAGGAAGCTGATTGTAAAGATCAGCATTTATCACAAGCTCTTCTCCGGGATGAAATAGGTTTCCGAATTTAGAAGTTGAAAGCTCAATCACCGGTGGATTCTGAGTAGAATTTTCTGACTTTACAAGAGTTATACTGTCAAAAACCACATAATTTTCACGCGAGTTCATTACGTCTTCTAAAAGAAGCCTGTTTTCACCGCTTTTGACTTTAAATGAAGCCTCCCATACAAGTTCTTTTTTAGCGACTGTTCTCCCTTCAGTCTTGGGAATCTGGAAATAGACAATCTGGCCGTCAGGCAGTGAAGCACGAAAATCATCGGGAAGCCCGTTTCTGTCCTTGTACTCGCAAAGAGAGACTTCAAGAGTTCTTTCTCCGTCGGCAGGCTCATTCCAGATAAGCTGAAGCCCTGTTACAACCTCATCTTCCGGCATCCAGAATCTATAGTATTTCGAGCCTGCATATCTTGGAGCGTTCACCTTCATGGCTCCGTTCTTATCTACTTTGATTGTATATATGCCGCTGACAGGATCAAAATTTGGATTCTGCTTCAAAAAAGGATATGATGCATATTCCCATTGATAGTTTGAAATAAGAAAATCAGCAGAACTTCCATCCTTCTTCCCAAGGGTCCAATCAGCATAACACACAGGAATAAGAGCGGATGAAAACAGAAATAAAGATTTTTTGAACAGATCAAAATACATCTCAGGACTCCTTCATTAATTTTATAGTTACCACGAACGCCACAATGGATTAGAATATGCCCATATCCGCTTGAGGCTGTTTACATGACCATCACAGTATAAAAAATTTGCAGACAAATTGTGCCGCCACTGCTCTAGTTTTTCAGGCAATGAAACCGCAACTCGATAGTCTCCATACGACTCCGTCACGATAAAGGTTCCGCTGCTATTGGGTACTTGAGAACGTTTCATATGAGTACTGCCGATGAAATAATTCATTGCATATTCCCACATTATTTTCTCTGAAGGACAAGCTCCCTTGAAACCAATACTGTTATTCCCTCCATAAATAAGGTTATGTGGAATATAAGCCGGAGCAAGTAGTTCCGTCCATATATTGGTTGCAGTCTCAAGTGGATATGAATACATGGGATAATAATCTGCGTTATCATCGCAATAGGCGGAAAACGCAAGTCCGGCCTGCTTAAGATTATTCATGCAACTAAGTTTTTTTCCTGACTCGCGCGCTTTACTTAGCGAAGGTAAAAGCATGGCGGCAAGTATAGCAATAATTGCTATCACAACCAATAATTCAATAAGAGTAAAACATTTTCTCATAGGCACTCCCATTTTGATGCTATGATTATAGTCTATATCCGGAAGTCATTTTGGGTCTGACTTTCATTATTCGGGATTTCCCGCAAATAATCAATACAGTCCAAAATTCAGTTTTTATGCTTCAAGGTAAGTCCTTCGTGCATGGATGGGGGGACGAGAATATGATTTTCAGCTTTGGATTTTCCCTTCTTCACATCATCCATCAAAGAAAAAAGAGCGGAAACAACACGGGCACTTCCGTGACTTACAGAATCAATCGGAGGATAGTTTATCAATCCCTGATGAGAACCGGATACAGTTACAATCCCATATTCTTCAGGAACTTTATATTTATTGGCAATGATGTCGTAAATTATGCTTATTCCTTCATCGGAATACACAAAAACAGAATCGGTTTCATCTGTTATTATCTGATCGGATTCATTCATGAAATTTCTCATGAACTCCCCAAGAGATTTTCCTTTTATCCACGCTGTTTTGATGCCGATATCATACGATTCCATCTTTTCTTTGAAACCCGCATATCGTTTCAGAAAGGCTTCAAATCCTGTATCCCAGCCGACAAAAAGCGGTTTGCTGTATCCGGCGGCAATAAGAGACTCTGCCGCCATCTCCCCGATTGCACGATTATCCACAGCAACAACATTTCGTAAAATTGAAGCTGTTCCCTCATAGACACCGATCAGTCTGGAATCATCAACAAGCCATGACAAGTATCTTTGAAGTTCATCAGAAGAGCCAGCATAAATAATAAAATCCGCATCCTCAAACTCATCCTTTGGCAATGACTTCATATTGTTATAAAGATGCAACTTGCTTTTGTATCCTTCCAGCTCGCCATCCTGCCTGATTTTCTCCCATAGACGATTCCAGGCAGGAAGAGAAATCCTCAGATGTCCGGAAGCCACAAAAGAAACACATTTTTTAATCTTTCTGGATTGCGAACTTTTGATCATGCGGCTTTTTGAGCCTGTCTGCAGAAGATTTCCTTCTTCAAGTGAAGCAAGAGCGCGCCTCAAAGTAACGCGGCTGGTTCCAAGCATATCGCAAAGCCTGCGTTCGGACGGCAGAAAAGCATTGTCCTGCCACCGGAGATCTTTTATCATCTCCTTCAAGCGACATACTACATCTTCCGTCTTTGTATAAGGCTTTACCATAAAATACTCCTTGGAATACACCTTCAATTATAATACCATTGGTATAGATTGTCAATAGTAAAAGCACAGAAACTCCATAAGTGGAAATAAATCAGACAAGACTGGAAATACGGAAATATCAAACTGTTTTCTTTCCTTGTAAATTGCTTTCGTTCCTTGCAAAGCAGCTTAAGGCGGATTATCATTCTGAAATATATTCTCACCCTCAAGGTGCAACAGATATTAAGGAACTGATATCATGCGACTGAAAAGAATCATCTCTATAGGAAGTCTCTTCCCGATCATCGTTACAGGAACAGCAGCTATGGCGGAAAATCCTTTCGCAATACCGGAGTACAGTCAGACAATCACGGTACAATTCAAAACAGCCGCAGATGCTGAAAAGGCTCAGCTGGCAACATGCCCCCTTCCCTTTAATAAGAAGCTCGCAGCTTCAGCCCGCTGGGATGACAGCAATGTAAAACATCTAGACACTGAAAAAGCCATGAGCGACAACGGCTGGAAGGGAACTTTCTACCTCAACTCTGCCTGGAGAGAAACCAAGGAAGAATATTGCAGAAAACTTATTGCCAAAGGCTCAAGCGTCGGAGTACACACTGTAACGCATCCTTTTCTGCCGTCTCAGAATGCGGATGAGCAGTTTTTTGAAATTCTCTTCAACAAAATCCAGCGCGAAAGCGACAGTAATTCTCTGATGAATACCCTCGCTTTCCCGTTCAATCAGTATGCGTCATGGAGCGACAAGGATTCTCAGAAGGATATCGGTAAATCCATGATGACAGCCGGACTCATCGCCGTCCCCTCCGGTTACAATATGAATTTTCAGATCGGCAATGACCTCGGCTATCCCAAAGGAACTCTTGCCGAATCATTCCTGATTCTCCCAGGCGACAGA